>JARGFZ010000055.1 GCA_029210965.1 bacterium
TAGGCGGCCCGAGGTTTTAATAACCGCTTTGAGCGGTTCACAGTTCAAGCCCCCGGCTTTGCCGGGGGTACGTGACTGTCAATGGAGGCTGATGCCCGAGTAGAGGTCATTCAGGCGCTGATCCCTCTGGCCCTGATGCACGTGGAGGAGGAGTTGCAGGCCGAGGTGGAACGGTTGGTCGGGCCCAGGTACGGACGGGGCGAGGATGACGCTGGGCTTGTTCGTTGGGGACGTCAGCGGGGTTCGGTGTTCCTTCAGGACCAGAAGGTGCCGGTGATGGTTCCCCGGGTGCGGGACCGGAGGGAAGGTCAAGAGGTGTCCCTGGCGGTCTACCGGAGCCTGCAGGCCCCTCGTCAGATGGACAGGACGCTGATGTTGCGAGTCCTGCGGGGTTTGTCCTGCCGCTCCTATGAAGAAACGGCCGCCGCCGTGCCGGAGGCGTTGGGGCTTTCGCCCTCGACGGTGTCGCGCCGTTTCATCAAGGCCACCGCGCGCAAATTGAGGGAGATGATGGAGCGGGATCTCTCCGGACATGATTTTGTGGCGCTGGTTATGGATGGCAAGGGGTTTGGCAGGGATTCCGAGATGGTGACCGCGCTGGGGATCACCCTTGCCGGTAAAAAAGTCGTGTTGGGGTTCATTGAGACGGCCACTGAAAACGAGCGGGTGTGCTCGGAGTTCCTGCGGAGCCTGGTGGATCGGGGTCTGGCGTGCGAAAAGGGACTGCTGGTAGTGCTTGACGGCGCCAAGGGCCTGAGGAAGGCTGTAAAACGGGTTTTCGGCGGCTGCGCCCTGGTGCAGCGATGCCAGTGGCACAAACGGGAGAACGTGGTCGGCTACCTGCCGAAAAGCCGCCGTCCCGCGATGCGCCGACAACTCCAGCGGGCCTATAAACAGCCTCTCTGGGAAGATGCGAAAGCCGCCCTGCTTGGGCTGAAGAAGGAGCTGGCCCTGCAAAACCAGTCGGCTGCGCGCAGCCTTGAGGAAGGGTTGGAGGAGACCCTGACCCTTCATCGGTTGGGCCTATTCGAAGAGCTGGGAACCAGCCTGAAGACGACCAACACCATCGAGTCTTTGCACTCCTTGCTGGGATCACGCACGGACAAGGTGGACCGCTGGAGGAACTCTAACCAACGCCAGCGGTGGGTAGCCGCAGCCCTGCTGGATATGGAACCGGGACTTCGAAGAATAAAGGGCTGCCACCATCTGCCGGCCCTGCGTTACGCCATTCAGGCAGACCTCAACTTGGTGAAGCAGCCAACGCTGAAATCGGCCTGATCAACCATGGCCGCTTCGGCAATTTCAACTAAGAATGGCATTGACCCATGTGTGGTCAGAAAGCTCGGTAATGCTGGGTAGTAAATTACCATAAATAGGAATCAAACGACATTATTCATCATTTTTAGATGATTTGTCACGTTGAAGTTCATTGAATGAAAACGGGTCATCGCGAGTCACGCCGCTGGCGTGATGCGAAGCGACTCCATGAATTGGGACTGCCGCGTCCCCTTCGATCAGGCCCTCTGGCGTGACTCCTCGCAATGACAGTCGTAATGTCATCGCGCTTGTCCGCCATAGCTTTCTTGTCCGCCATAGCTCGAAGAGCGACGGTGGAAGCAACGGCGGAAACCGTCACCCGTGTGACCTGTCGCGGCGAAGTTATGCCGCAGGTATAACGAAGACGGAAGCGATCCCGATGAGCGAGATTGCCGCGCTCACCGAGAGACACAGGGCTCGCAATGACGGAATTGAAAACAGTTTTGAGATCTGAGATCTGAGATCAATATCTACCTCAATGCCGGGTTAAAGTACCCGTACTTCAGAGCAGGGTAGATCTCTTTCAGCCGCTTCATCACCCTCTGGACACCCAGGGGAGAAGATCTTTTACCTCCAAGGGCTTCCAGGTACAGGTCAGGGTCGATGTTGAGGTTCCTCCACTGGATCATGTTGAACCTGGTTCGTTCCTGAAGCCGGGTGATCGCTTCAAGCTCCTCTGGTTCATCGGTGACCCCGGGGAAGACGAAGTAGTTCACGGACACGAACCTGCTCCTGGTCCTCGCCACCTCCATGCTCGCCACCACAGCCTCAAAGGAGTAGTTAGCCGGTTGGAAGTATCGTGTGTAGAGATCTTCTCGGGCCGAGTTAAGGCTTACCCTGATGCTGTCGAGGCCCGCGTCAAAAAGGTTTTCAAGGGCCCCGGGCATGCTGGCGTTGGTATTCAGGTTAATGGTCCCCCCGGATGTCCGGCGGCGGATAAGACTAATGGCCTCTTTGAGCGTCTTCCAGTTGGTCAGAGGCTCCCCTTCACACCCCTGCCCGAAGCTGACAACAGGGTTTTGGGCCCGCTCGATGTGACCTAAAGCCACCTGGGCGATCTCTTCCGGGGTGGGGATGAAATCAATGCGGTCCTGGGTACAGGGGATACTGGTGCCCTCCTGGAGCGAGATGCAGCCAAGGCAGGCGGCGTTGCATCTGGTGGAGGTCGGCAGAGGCGCCTCGTAACGCCCGAGGAAATAGTTCCTGGCAGCCGGGCACCGGTAAACAATACAGCAGTGGGACAGATGTTTGATGAGGCGGTTCCCGGGATGATCCTGTACCATTTTGTCAGCGTTGATATCCTCCTCCCCATTTTGTGGGAAGTTGTCCAGATCCTGGCGGGGCTCAGGGTCCACGCGCACTCCCGTTGTGACGAAACCTTCCGTTCCCCATCCCAGTGCCGCATAGGCGAATAGAGGAAGTACGGGGGCATCCGGAGTGCGCTCAAAGGCGGACCATAGAAAAACCGTGTGGGCGGGCGCCAGGAAGGAGGATACAGCGTTGACCCTTTGACCCTCGAAATGGCTCACCACTTCCAGTTGGCCGGATTCGGGGTCAATTCCCACCGGATGCCTTCCAGGAAGGACGTGCAGGTCTGATCCTGCAGGTAAGTCAATCAGTTCCCCCGGTTCAGGGGGGCGATGCCCAGTCCCCGAACGCCCCGCCATCCTGAGGACAGGGTGTTCAAACACCTGTCCATCACTGTCGGCCATGACCATGAAGGGAAGATCGTAAAGAGACATGGGTACTAGAATAGGGAATAGGGAAGAATGAAGGAAGGATAAAATGACGAATAGGGAAGGAGGCAGGAAATCAGTGATTCATGATTCGTGATTGGAAATTTGAAAAAACGGTGACCGGTGAACAGTGACAGCGGTTTTTCTTTGTTTCGCCGTTACCCCCATACTGCTCAATCCCCTCCAGGTCAGGTTTTCTCAGTGTCCTCAGCCTGCCCTGAGCAAGCGAAGCGCGTCGATGGGTGTCCTCAGTGGTGAAAAACATCGCCTTTATGGTAACCGTAATTTCCTGAACTTTTCCGGTTTTAACTGCGGCCCCCTGCGATAAGTGCGGCCTACCAGCAGGACGCCTCTGCGTAACTCTGCGTTAAGGCTTTGAGATCGTGTTTATATTAACCGGGATTGCCGCGTCGCTCTCGTTTATCTCGAAGCTCCTCGCAATGACAATATGGATACAGCTGACTCCTTTATAGCCACTGTGCCTCAACCGGGATTCAAGCCCTCCTTCCGTCTTCGTTCTTCGAACTTCGCCGCGACAAGCTGCGTCCGAAGCCTGTCGCGCCAGAGGCGTGACGGACTCTGCGTTTAAACTTTTATCGTTTATTATTGGAATGCAACTGGATTCCGGGTCCTCGTTTTACTCGGCCCGGAATGACGAACCATGTACGCTTACTCTCGTCACTCCGGGCCGAGCGTAAGTGGAGACCCGGAGTCCATTCGCCTTTACTTGCCGCGGCGAAGCCCATAGGACGAAGACAAGTTATACCAATGCCACTGGATTCCGGACAATCACCCAATAAAGCGCGTGATTTCCGGAATGACGAAGAGAAAACTGCCCTCCGTCCTTATTCCCTCGCCATGTCCGGGGTTTACTCCCACCTCCCTCTCACCCACTCTCCCCCTCTGATTTCTCCCACGCCCCCCGCGTCTAGCTTTGTCTTTTCATTGGCCTTTGGTCTTTGGCCTTTGGTCTGATTTCTCCCTCTACACTCTGCCCTCTACACTCTGCACTCAATTCCTGAGGCGCGGTAGCGCCGAGCCCACTCTGGCTTTTTCCCTCTCCACATTGCTATAATACCACTTTGTGTCCCTTCGAACTTACCGTGTCTGAGCAAATATTATGGAGGATGTCATGAGGAAGACAGCTATCGTTCTTGCTGTGATCAGTGTTTTGTTCCTGGGAATGGTTGGTTCGTCCTTTGCGGTGGATCAGGAGAAGTTCCCCTTCTTTCCGTCCCTTCTCAATACGAAAACCGGCGGCCCCGTGTCCAGCAGCGAGTTCGAGGATCCGGAACGATGCCGCCTCTGTCACCGGGATATCTACAATCAGTGGAAAGGTTCCATGCACTCCAACGCCTGGATAGATCCCGTTTTCCAGGCTCTGTGGAAAATAGGCGACGACGAGACCGACGGCGCCATCAGAAACCTTTGCTCCGGATGCCACTTGCCCATAGGGACTGTTGGTGAGGAGGTCAGCTGGGATCCAATCAGAGGAATTTTCGGGGCCAGCGAGATAGCGGAAAAGGGCGTGCAATGCGATTTCTGCCACACGGTCGCCGAATCAACATGGCAGGACACACCCTCTTCCCAGCCCCAGAACGGTTCCCTGATCATGGACCCAGGTGACGTAAAACGCGGGCCCTATAAGGACTCCGACTCCCCCGGTCACGACACAGAATACTCCCAGCTCCATACATCGGCTGAATTCTGCGGTTCCTGTCATCATGTCTTTCACCCTGTGACCAACTTCCCCATCGAGAGGACTTACGACGAATGGAAACAGTCCGTCTATGCCAGAGAGGGGATCGTTTGCCAGGACTGCCACATGATGCCTCTGGAAAAGGCCATTGAGGCTGCCCGAACTCTGAAGAAACCCGTTAACCCGGGCAAGGCATCGCCCCTGGGCCCGGAAAGGGATACGGTGTACACCCACGAATTCGTAGGGGGCAACTTCACGCTTCCCAGGCTCCTGGGATCCGATAAGCATGCCCAGATAGCCGAGGGGCGCCTTAAAAGCGCGGCCGAAGTCCAGATACACCTTCCCGAAAAAGCGGTGACAGGCCAGTTGGTGAAATTCAAGGTGGAGGTGTTCAACGTAGGAGCAGGCCACAATCTGCCTACAAGCCTCACCGAAGTCAGGCAGATGTGGCTGGATGTGACTGTGAAGGACCCGAAGGGCAATATACTGATGCGTTCAGGAGCCCTGGACGATCACGGTGCCATCGATCCCGAGGCCAACATTTTCAGAGCTGTGGCCGTGGATAAAGATGGAAATGAGACCCACAAGCCATGGGAAATATCCCACTTCTCCGAGGTCCGGGTCATCCCCCCCAAGGGGTCTGACACAAGTACCTTCACCTTCCTTCTTCCTGATAATCTCAAAAAGGGAGAGTTGACGGTGGATGTGGTGCTGCGCTACAGGTCCTTCTCCCAACACCTGGCTGACCTGCTCCTCGGGGAAGGTAAGATCGAGGTGCCTGTGGTGGATATGAACAGGTCACAGGCGATGCTGGCGGTATCAAAAAAATAACGGGGAAGAGGGTAGAGGGAAGGTGGAATGAGGAAGGAAACCGCTGACATTCTTTAATTCCACCTCCTATATTCCATATTCGCTCTTCCAGCCTTTTGAGATTTGAGATCTGGTTCTGGTGTCTGGATTATGGAACGCAGAACCCGGAACACAGAACGCAGAAAAAAGTCAAAGAAATGATCCTTTTACTTTTTGCGACCCATGATTTGAAAAACAGATATGAAATCTCATTTATGAGATTTCATATAAGGAGCCCACAATGAACAAATCGACCATCTGGACAGTCATTCTCCTCCTGATCCTGGCTGTACCCCTCGGCGCTTCCACAAAGATCCTCTCCCCGGGAGATTTCTTTCCGCAGTACAGCTTCAAAACTGACATCAGTTCTGCCGATGCCGCCTACCTGGGTGTGGCAGAGGTGCTCGGCCGCAGTGGAGAGTTTCATGTGGAAGATGTCTGGGGTGAGGTCCTGGTCCTGGAGCTGTTCAACAGGTTCTGCTTCGGCTGCCAGCAGGGAGCGCCTCTTGTCAACCGCGTTTATGAGATGGTGGCCTCCGATCCCACCCTGTCCACAAAGGTCCGCTTCCTTGGCATCGGGGTGGGGAATAACATGAAGACCGTCAACGATTTCAGGCGGGAATTCGACGTCCAGTTTCCCCTGGTGCCTGATCCCAAATTCGGGATTCTCACTGCCCTTGGCAACCCTGGCGGGACCCCATACACGATGATCCTGAAAAAAACCTCGGGGGGGCTGATGCTCATGGCTTCTCATTTCGGGGTACTGGATTCGGCACAAGGTTTTGTTGATGAAATAAAGGAGATCGCCACGGGGGACGCGGAGCAGCTGCTTGCCGGGGCTCGGCCGGTGGAGTTGCCCCCCTGGGTGGAGAAGGAGCTTGTCCCTTCCATCCCGGAAACTGAAATTGAAGCCCGGGTCTTAAAAAGCATGGAGCGAGCCGGTTACGGTTCAGTGGGGCTTTACACGGTCGATCTGCCTGATGGTGACAGGGTATTCATAGGTGAGAGTAATCGGGGTAAGGTCTTTTCCAGGGTCATCAGCCGGCTTCCGGTGTGTGATGTCTGCCATCCGGTTCACTTTATCCTGACGCTGAACACAAGAGGAGTGGTTGTGGATTTCGATGCCATCTCGGTAACCAAATACTGGAACAAGGAATGGAATGAGGAAGAGGTGGATCAGATGAGACGCAAGCTCCTGGGACTTTCTGCCCTGGAGGACAGGGCTTTTGATCCCCAGGTGGACGCCGTCAGTACGGCTACCATGTCCTCCTCACTTATTTTTGACAGTCTCAGCAAGACAGGCCCCATCGTCAAGATCCTGAAGGAAAAGGGGCATTTTTAAAGGGTGAATAGTGAAATGTGAACTGTGAACAGAAACTTCTGTATATCGGGCCGGTTGACACCGGCCCGATAATATTGGATGTAGAGGGTTCCAGTTTGAGTAAGCAGGTAATCATTTTAGTGTTCTTTTGGTTTAAATAAGTGTTAATCGCGTACTTTTCACGATTCACTTTTGATAGAGTCGCAAAAAGTCCAATCCGGGACTTTTCGCTTCACGGAAAGGGAAAAGCGTCGTTTTCCTTTTCCTTATAAATCAATGACTTACGGAGTGAGTCATTGATTTGGGCACCCCGCGCGGGGCGCATTGATGACTTTTTGCGAAGTCATCACTTTTCACCCTTCACTGAATACGGAGTATTCCCATGATCATCGTAATGAAGCCCGGTACCTCGAAAAAGAACCTGAAAGATGTCATCGACAGGATCGAGGAACTTGGATACACGCCCCATATCATCCACGGGGAGACCCGTAATGTTATCGGGGCCATTGGGGATGAAAGAGGAAAGGCAAGGCTCCAGCACCTGGATGCCCTGGCAGGAGTGGAGCGGGTTGTCCCTATTCTCCGCCCTTACAAGCTGGCTAGCATCGAGGTCAAGGATCAGAAAATTGGTGAGCGGTCCGCTTTCAAGGTGGCGGAGGGCGTGTCCATTGGCGGTCCGAAGATCACCGTAATGGCTGGACCCTGCAGCGTGGAAAGCAGGGAAAGCCTTATCTCTATCGCCAGGGAAGTTAAAAAAATGGGAGCCTCCTTTCTGAGGGGCGGGGCGTTTAAACCCAGGACCTCTCCCTATGCCTTCCAGGGGCTGGAGGAGGAGGGTCTCAAGATCCTTGCCGAGGCAAGGGAAGCGACCGGGCTTCCGGTTGTCACCGAGGTGGTAAACCCGGGTGATGTGGACCTGGTGGCCGGTTATGTGGACATGCTTCAGGTGGGAGCACGCAACGTTCAGAACTTCGCCCTTTTAAAACGTCTGGGCGATGTTGATAAACCCATCCTTTTCAAAAGGGGGATGATGACGACTATCGAAGAGTTCCTGATGTCCGCGGAGTATATTCTGGCCTCCGGCAACGAAAGGGTTATCCTGTGCGAACGTGGGATCCGTACTTTTGAGACGGCCACCCGCAACACTCTGGACATCAGTGCCGTTCCTGTCCTGAAGGAACGTACACACCTGCCGGTTATTGTGGATCCATCTCACGCAGCCGGCCATTGGCAATATGTCCACTCCTTGTCTCTCGCCGCCATCGCGGCCGGGGCGGACGGACTCCTGATAGAGGTTCACTCAGAACCTGAGATCGCCATGTGTGACGGTCCACAGTCCTTAAAGCCAAAGAATTTTAAAACTCTCATGGAAGCGTTAAAAAAGGTTGCCGAGGCGGTGGGGAGGGAGGTCTGAGAACTAATCTCAAATCTCATATCTCATATCCCAAAGAGATAAAACCTGTGATCGGCATGCCTGATGCTCCTGGTTATGAGATTTGAGATCTGAGGTGACCAGCCATGTTACTTTTCGATTTCACAGATCCTGAAACAGCTGACCTGTTCCATCCTATTGGCGACAGTGTGATGGGAGGTGTTTCCTCGGGGGCGTTAAACTCTGAGGGTGGTTATGCCGTTTTCAGCGGCGAAGTGTCCTTTCAGAACCAGGGAGGCTTTGCCTCGGTCAGGTCCGAACCCGGCTCATGGAACCTCTCCGAATATGATGACCTTCAGCTTGAGGTCCTCAGCGATGGCAAGACTTACAAACTCTCCCTGACCACCGACTCGCACTACGATTCGGTCGTGTACCGGGCCCGTTTCAACCCTCCCGCCGGTGAATGGTTGAATGTGCGCATCCCGTTCACGGATCTTATACCCACCTTCCGGGGCGAGAAAGTATCTGACGCCCCGCCCCTGGACCGATCCACCATTAATTCCTTCGGGCTTCTGATCTCGGACAGGCAGGAAGGACCTTTTCATCTGGAGATAAAGAGTATCAGGGCTTTCTGACTTTCAGTCACTGATCTTAAATCTCAAAGGACAGCGAACAAGCATTAAACTACTGCCAACCGGTATCTTGTTCTTTAAGGAGGGTTCATTTTTGAGATCTGGGATCTGAGATCTGAAATTCGGTTCAATACAGCTTCACGGCCTCTGCTTTAAAGACAAGATATACTTTTCCCCCCAGATCCAATCCCATCTCCACGTAAGATCGCCTCGTCAAGCGCGCGATAAGGATATCCCCCGTGTCCACAGTCACATCCACGGTGCCGTTGCGTTCCCTGGCAGCTGTGATGCGGCCGGGAAGGATATTTCTCGCGCTCGTGGAGATCGGGGTCAGACTTACGAGGATCGATTCCGGGGGGATCGCGGCGGTGAGGGCCTTCTCGTGGCCTGCGTGAACGGCCACAACGATACTGCCGGTGTCAAAGACCGGACCATCCGGAGTGTGCCTGACCAAGCCGTGGAAAAGGTTCTCCATGGAGCCTTTGTGAACCCTTCCTTCAAAAAGAGTCACCACTGTGTCCGCCATTCGATAGGCCTGGTCAAGGTCATGGGTCGTAAAGATGACGGAGGTCTTCTGATTGCGGTTTTCCTGGAGCAGCACCCTCTCTATGACAGACCGGCTCACAGCGTCCACGTTGGCAAACGGTTCATCGAGAAGAAGGGCCCTCGGTTCCAGGACCAACGCCCGGGCCAGAGCCACCCTCTGGGCTTCTCCGCCGGACAGGGCCAGGTGGGGTCTTTTCCCAAAGCCGCCCAGGCCCACCAGTTCCAGCGCCGCTTCTGCCTTTTGGGCCGCCTCCTTGCGGGACACACCCCTGCGGGTGAGTCCATAGCACACGTTGCCAAGAACCGTGGTTTTAAAAAGGTAGGGGGACTGGAGGATCATCCCGAGTTCCCTTCGCATCCTGTCTTGAGCAGCGGTGGTCTGTGAAAAAAGATCCTGATCCCGATATCTGATGTTTCCTCTGGTCGGCTGCATGAGCCCCCCGAGAATCTGCAGGAAACTGGACTTCCCGGACCCGTTGGGCCCGGTGAGGGCAACGATCTTCCCGTCGGGAACCTCCAGGCCGGGTATGTTCAGGACCTCCCTGCCGCCCAGCTCCATCTTCAGGTTTTCAATTGTAAAAAGATTCATGGTATTCCTGTCACCCGCCAAACTCTTTTAGCTGAAATATTATGTAAATCCTTTTGCCGCATTGATAGGCACCGCTGTTGTTCCCAGGAACTTTTGGTGTCCTGGGCGTTAAAACAACGCCGCCCTTTATAGCAACTGTGCCTTAATGATGATTCTCGGGTTTATTTATCCCCTTAATCCCCTTCATCCCTGTTAGAAAATCGAATTTCAAATCTCAGAGCTCAAATCTCAAAAACCTGAGATCGCTTCGCATCGTATCAGCTCGCGATGACAAAAGTGTATGTCATTGCGAGCCCTGTGTCTCTCAGTGGGCGCGGCAATCTCGCCTAGGGGATCGCTTCCGTCGTCGCTATAAAATACAACGTGGCAGGCAAATACCACTGGATTCCGGATCTTTCCAAACACCCCCACCTCAATCCTCCTATCAGGAACCCGCTTCCGCAATCTTCCCCTCCCTTGAGGGGAGGGGACTGAGGGGAGGGTGAAATCCTATCCTATCTATTCCGAAGTCCCCCTCCATAGGGGGAGGAAGAGTAAGGAATGGGACTTATATAATGCCGGAATGACGGACGGTTTCCCCAAGACACAGCTTTTCTCAGTGTCCTCAGCCTGCCCTGAGCAAGCGAAGCGCGTCGATGGGTGACCTCTGTGGTAAAAGGCATCGCCGTCATAACAACTGGCCTTAACCCTGACTTGCCGGTTTCCTCTGCGTCCTTGGCGACCTCTGCGTTAAATTTGAAGGTTTCGGGTAAGTAGCTATTTCATCCTTGATTGCAGCCTGCGGAAAGTCAGGTTCACCGAAAGGGCCACCGCAAGGAGGACGATTCCGAGGGCCATACCAAAGGCAAACTCGCCCTTGCTGGTCTCAAGGGCGATGGCTGTCGTTATGGTCCGGGTGTAGCCCCGGATGTTCCCTCCCAGCATTATGGCCGAACCCACCTCTGCTACCACCCGTCCAAATCCGTTAAACAGGGCAGCCATGAGACCGAACCGGGCTTCAGCCAGAATAGTGATGGATGCCTGGCGCGGTGACGCTCCGAGACTCACAGCGGTGAGGCGCGCCCTGGAGTCCACGGAGTGAACTGCTGCTATGGTGAGTCCTACAATGAGAGGGAAGGCCAGGATCACGTCACCGAGGATAATGCCTGAAGGCGTAAAAAGGAGGTCCAGAAAACCAAGGGGGCCCTTCCGGGAGAGGAGGGAATAGCAGAAAAGCCCTACCACAACGGTGGGAAGGGCCATGAGCGTATTGAATAATGTTAAAAGGACGCCTTTGCCCTTAAACTCCCGGGTTGCAATGATGTATGCGAGGGGGACCCCGAGGATCGCCGCGATAATGGTCGCGCTCACCGCAACCCGCAAAGACAGCAGGGTGATGGTCACGACTTCACTGTCCAGTGTAAAGATCAGCTGGAAAGCTCCGGTTATGGCGTCGAGAAAATAGTCCATAGCATCAGAATGTAGAATGTAGAATGCAGAACGTAGAATATGATTTATCAGCGCCCTTCGTCCTGCGCCCTTCGCACTGCCGGGTGGAGATCGGCATTATTTACCTCCACCCGGCTTCCCCGCCATTGGAACGAAAAGCTTATTCCCAAACTTGTCTGTAAACCCCCCGATGAGCCTTTGTCCCTCCTCCGAAACCATGAAATCGATGAGCTTCATGGCCCCCTCGTAATTGACGTGGGGCTGTTTTTCCGGGTTCACCGCCATGATCCCGTAGGGGTTGTACAGAAGGTCGGAAGACTTTACGAAAAGCATCTTCAGGTCCATCTTGTCGGAATATTTCAGGTAGCTCCCGGAATCAGAGAGCGAGTAGCCCAGCTTTTCGTCGGCGATGGTCAGCGTCTCCCCCATGCCTTTGCCTGACTCGAGATACCAGCTTTTTCCCGTGGGAACATCCCCGAGCACCGCTTTCCAGATGCTCTGTTCCTTGATATGGGTGCCCGAGTTGTCTCCCCTGGAAACGAAGGGGGACCCGCTCTCGGCAATTTTCCTGAACGCCTCCTCGGCGCTAATGGCGGCGCCTACGCCGGCCGGGTCCTTTTCAGGGCCCACGATCACAAAGTAGTTGGCCATCACGGCACGGTGGTTCACTCCATATCCCGCTTCCACGAAGGCCTTTTCCGCGGAAGGCGCGTGCACCAGGGTCACATCCACATCCCCGTTCTCGGCCAGCTTGAGCGCCTTGCCGGTTCCCACAGCGATGACATCCACCTTAAGGCCGGTCTCCTTCTCGAAAACGGGAAGAAGATAAGCCAGTAATCCCGTGTTGTCGGTGCTTGTTGTAGAGGACAGCTTCAGCCGGTCCGCCGCCTGGACGGACATAGGTAACAAAAGGGTGAGGATGAGGACAACTGTTCTGAAGGTTGATTGGTTCATTAGCGGCTCCTTGTAGGTTTAATCCCAAATTCCAGATTCCAAAGGATTTATCCAGGATCCAAAATTTACCCTGTGTAACCCAGTGGTGCAGCCTGGAAATGGCTGCGCTGTGGTAAATCAGCTTTTGATCTCATTCTACGTTCTCGGTTCTGCGTTCTACATTCTGATTTTCCCGCTTTCCTTCAGATCGTATCCTGTGAGTTCGTCAGCCATTTCCTCGAACACCTCTTCCCTGAGGAGAGCAAGCAGGTCCTGGACCTGAGGGAGAAAAAAGTTTTCTTTCCTGACAATAAGGTCGAAACGTTCCTGGCGAATGGGTAGAAAATCACAGCCGGTCAGGCGCGCTGCTGCTTTAATACCGAAACCCGCGTCCCCTCGACCGGTGTGGATGGCCAGGGCTGCGTCAAGGTGGCTTTGGACAGGGATACCCCTTGTCAGCAACGGTTCCGGGTCAACCCCCAGTCGGTCCATCTCCATGTCCATGAGAGTCCTGGTGCCTGTGCCAACTTCCCTGACAGCCCATCTCAAGTTTTTTCCGAAAGCATCGGACAGACGGCTGACTGCCTGCGGGTTTCCCGGACCGAGAAGAACCCCCTGAGTCCGTTCGGCGAAGGTGACAACGGCGATATCTTCCCCGAGATATTCCCTGATGTGGTCTGTGGCATACCCCCCCAGGGGGTCCACCAGGTGAACGCAGGCGATATGTACCAGCCCCTTTTTAAGGGCCATAAGGCCATCCCTGCTTCCGGCCCTCGATTGCAGGACCAGTATATCGGGGAACCTCTTATTAAATAGTGCCGTGAGCTTTACAAGGAGGGGGTCATCGCTGCCGGCGATGAGGAGGAGGCTGCCGGCGGCCTTAAGGAACGGTTGTGTTTCAGGCATGTTGATAACGCTGGATTCCAGCCACCTGTCAACAAGGTGCCCGGGGAAAAGCCATTTGCCGGTGATCTTCGTAGCAGGAAGGCCCCGGTCGTGGATAAGTGTGTAAACCTGTTTTTCATGGACACCCAGGTACTGTGCCACCTGCTGGGTATCCATAAACTGTTCATCGGTTGTCACGGGGGTTCCTCCATGAAGGGCGATTCTAAAGTATTGATTGAGTAGATTCAAGAATAATATTACTTAATATTACTAAAACCTACTTACATGGTAACGATGTTTTTCACCACAGATGGGATGAAGTAGGCCGGTACCACCTGTCAACGGGATGCTAAAATAGCTCCCAACTTT
>JARGFZ010000056.1 GCA_029210965.1 bacterium
AATCGCCAACGCACCGTCCGGAGTTGATGATGACGCCACTCCTCCGGCAGGACCTTCAGCTCGAACATCCGGAACAGGTTGTAGGCCAGGATACCGATCCGGAAGAACACCGCGTTGGCGCCAAACTGTCCACACGGCATCCGCTCCATACCAGGCCCGAGCTTCAGCTCCTTGATCCGGTTCTCGCTGTGCTCACCGCGGGCGTTGTACCATCGAACCGTCTCTTCCGCCGTCTCCTCACGGTTTGAGGCGATCACCTTGTAACGCACTTTCGGGTCCACCCCGTCAAACAGATCCCCCTGAACCGGACGACGAACCACCACCAGACGAAACGCCTTTTTCGTCTTCTCCATGTCTTCATGATCACAATAATTGAACACACTCGTCTGGTACGCCGCGCTGTCTGAACGAAACGCGCCGATCCGCTTGCCTTCAGGCATCCGGCGGCAGCACGTCTTCAAAAACTTCAGATTCCTCGCTCCGGGACTGTCGTTGCCCTCCCGAAACTCATCCGCCACCACCAATCCATTCTCAGCCAGATGACCCACCATCGGCATGTAACCCTTGAAACCCTTGTACGTCATACGCGCCGACTTTTTGTCCGCCTCGATAGCCGTCGCGTCAATATCCACTGTGTACGACTCGTGACCATCATCTCGCAGTGACCGGGTCAGGACATTGCGAATGACCTGATCAAGACCATAAAGACCGCCGCTCACCCACATCCGGCGAAGCCAGTTGCCCACCGCGTCCGACGATGGAATGCGATCCAGACCCGGAAGATCGCGAAGAGCCGTATCCTGCCGTATCTGGCGAAGGTCCTCCAGGGACTGACCACCGCCGTTGAGCATCAACAACAACGGCATCACGAATTGGGATGGACGATAACCGGCGCCGCTGCCAGGGGAGGGAAGACAACCGTCCACCAGATCGGGAAGCCCGATGCCATGAGCAAACTCTCCTAAAAGGGCCAAACCAGCATGGGCTGTGATTGTGTCCTGGGTCATTTCAAGCTGTTATTTCAAGTGTCAACGCAAGCTTGAAAGGAAGCACCGTTTTCGTTATCATTTTCTCACCTTGTTGGTTAGTTGTGGAAAGTTCGTCTGTTAACGTAACTTACCATCCCAACAAGGTTTTTTTATCCCCAAAATCCAAAAAATCAGATCAATCGCGATTTTGGGGACAGTATAGAGTGCAGGGTGCAAAGTGCAGAGGGGTTTTAATAACGCAAAACATGGTTTATGTACGATGGCAGGTTCGCGGGAAAATGCATTACTTCTACTAATACTAATACTTTATTTCCATCATTCCCTCTGATATCATTTTCAATTACACCAAAAGGAAGGAAAACGTTCATCAAGCTTGGCCAGGGTAAATTATGGAACAGAGAGTACGCAGACTCGAACAGGACATTATGAAACTAAAGGCTGCCTACGATCAGTACTTCGCCGGGATTGAGCGCAGGCCCCCAGAGAAACTTGCCCAAAAGGTCGCCAGGGAGGTCCGTATCCTCACCTCCACTGTCATGACCAATACCGCTTTGCGATTTCGCAATCAGCAGGCCATTTCCCGCTACAATATTTATCAACAATACTGGCAGAGGAACCTGAGGGAGCTCGAAGAGGGCAGAAAACCAATACGGAGGGTTGTGCCCCCCGCCCCTGTCCCCGAAGCAACCCCGGGAACCACCCAATCCCTGGAGGGAGAGGCGTCCGGAGTTTTTGAGGTTTCCACCCAAACCAGCAACAAGGGAGAGATGGATAAACTTTTTTCCGCGCTCACCCGGGAGTACAAGAGTATCGGTAACGGCAAGACACCCGATATGGAAAAGGTTCGCAGTGCCCTGGAACAGCAGACCAAAGCCATTCATGAAAAGTACGGCAGCGAAAAGGTGGCTTTTAAGGTGATTAACAAAGACGGCAAGGTGACCATCAAGGCCGGTCCGGCAGACAGGCGGAAGACATGACGCAGCCAAAAGTCGCGGAGCTATTGGAAAAGCTTACCCGTATTATTCCCGGAATAGCGGGTTATCAGGACCGGGGAAAAAGGCGGGATGCTGACAAGGCAGTGCGAACGAAAGCCGCTTTAGAGATCTCAAGATGCCGGGATCTTCTCTCCGAGGCCATGAACGACCTGTCCAGATCGGGGGGACTCAGGAATCTGAGAGTCATTGGCAACCTTGAGCGATTCGTCACCAAATTCGATCGCATCGAGGATGAAATGCGCTATGCCCCCTCAGGTTACGCAGGATGGTTTGACCGCGAGGGCATTACTCTTGAGGACCTGGAGAGGTTGTACGAATATGATCTCGGTCTGCTCAGCGCTGCCGAAACGCTGGCAGACTACATTTGTACCGCGGAAAAGATCGCTGTTGACCCGGAATGGTGGACCGGCCTTGATGAAGCGCTCCGGGACCTGAGGAACGCTTTTGAAGGCCGAAGAAAGGCGCTGGAAGGTCAGGAGGCTGATCGTGAGTGAGTTCATCGAGGTTCTGGAGTGGATCGATAACACAGGTACGGAAATGGTTCACCGTATCCCCCCGGAGGGGACCGGAGAGATCAAGTTCGGTGCTCAACTCATCGTAAATGAGAACCAGGCTGCTGTCTTTTTCCGCGACGGACGTGCCCTGGATGTCCTTGGTCCCGGCCGTCACACCCTGACTACCCAGAACCTTCCTCTCCTCACCAAGGCTCTCAGCTTGCCCTTCGGCTTCAAGAGTCCCTTCAGGGTGGCCGTCTATTTTGCGTCCATGCAGACTTTTACCAACCTGACATGGGGAACCAGGGACCCGGTGGCCTTCAGGGACAAGGAGCTGGGAATGATCAGGCTCCGGGCTCACGGCAACTACACCATAAGGGTCGTCCAGCCCATGCTTTTCGTTAATGTCCTCGTAGGGACCCAGGGCGTTTACACCACCGATGAGATCTCCGACTACCTGCGAGCAATTATCATCTCCCGTATCAACGATCTGCTTGGTGAAAATCTGGATACCGTCCTGGACCTTGCCCAGGTATACGAGGAGCTGGGGGCCGCTGTTAAGGCCCGTATCAGGGAGGATTTCCTCAAATACGGTATCGAGGTGAGAGATCTCATAATCCGTTCCATTACCCCTCCCGATAACGTCCAGAAGATAATCGATGAAAGAGGGAGCATGACTGCTGTAGGTGAAAAAGACTACCTTCGCTTCAAGGCGGCCCAGTTCATGGGCGATGCGGGAGGAACCGGTGAGGGAGGGGCAGGAGGTTCATCCTCAGCGGAGTCAGGTATGGGGCTGGGACTGGGAGCCGGACTTGGTATGATGGTCCCGTCTTTCCTTCGTTCAACTCTCGAAGGCAATGGGCCTTCCGGCGGGGCCTCCGGTGGAGATCCATGCCCCCAGTGTCAGGCCGACCTGCCCAGGGACGCGCGTTTCTGTTTCAGGTGCGGCACCCCTGTCGTCAGGGGCCAGGTCTGCGGTTCCTGCGGGAAGGATCTGCCGACGGACGCCCGTTTTTGCCACCATTGCGGACTGGAGATGAAAAAGAATAAGCCGGTTTGCGGGAAGTGCGGCAAAAAGGTCCCCGAAGGAGCCCGTTTCTGCCTGCATTGTGGTGATAAGGTCGAATAGGAATCTATTCAAACTGTGAACCGCTCCTGTTACGTCAGCCATCACTGCCCCCAATGCGGCGGTGAGGTGGTTTTCGATCAGGAAGCCACCGGTACCCGGTGCAGATACTGCGGCGCGGGGCTCATGATAACAGGAACCGGTGCGACCTGGCTCAATTTTCTCATAAAACCCACTATAAGTGTGCGGGAAACGGCCCACGAGGTCACACGCATCGCCATGAAAAACGGCTGGAAACCACCCCTTTTGAGATCGGTCCTCCCGTTCTACTTCCCCTTCTACAGGACTACCGGCCACGCTCTGAAGTGGGTCCGTGGTCCCAAAGCCGGGTTGGACATGGATAAAGTAGTTCAGGAACGGCTGCTCACCCGGCCAGTGGACCTTATGCGTCCGGCCCACAGCGATCTGTCTCCAGGGCTGTTTTCACCAGGTTACCGCGCCCAGTCGCTACACCTTTTTCTGGCCACACGGGAAAATGGCGGCAAGATGCCTTTCGCTCCCATCCAAAGGGACAAGGAGTCCCACAGCAGGAAGATGGATGAGGATTTCTTCGCCGGGATGCCCGACCCCGGGTTGAAGGTGACCGAGGAGAGGATGTTTCGTCTGTGGGAGAAAAACTCTATTCTGTTCTTTCCTTTTTCCCTGGTGGAGGTTCGGGAAGGAACCAACGTCAGACTAATGCTCATCGACACGGTGGGGGGGGGCCTCGTCAGGCAGCTAAAGCATGAAGAGATGGAAAAGCTCCTCGACAACCTGGATCTCAAGGAAAGCAGGTCTCCCGGTGAGACCCGCCTGAAACTGGCGCCTCTCATTTGTCCTGAATGCGCTGGTGAGTTGGACCCAGATCCCGCGGTCCACCTTCGCTTTTGCCGTTCCTGCGCCAAAGGATGGGAAGCCAGGCGGGGAGTGTTACAGGAAAGGGAGTGTCTGTGGGCTGGCGATCCGGATTCAAGACAGGATCCTTCTACCATATTTTTGCCCTTCTGGCTGCGTCGCGGGAAAGAAAAGAGCCTGTTCATCCCCGCCTTCAACGTTCGTTCTCCACGGCTTCTTTTCAACCTGTCAGCCCGTTACTATCATGCGGATTTCCCCGCCCGGCCCATTCCCTACCATAACAGGATGAGTCTGAAACCATTTCCGGTGGGCCTGCCGCCGGACGGGGCGGACGAGATGGCCGAGGTGGTTGCCGGTACCGGATCCAAAAAGCCCTTCCCCAGGAAAGGGACAAGCCAGTCCCTCCTTCTGGTTCCCTTCAAAAGGCTGGGTTCGGATCTTGTAGGACCACGGGGACTTGCCGTTCCGATCTCGAGTCTGGGAGTGAAAATATGATGAACAGGCATTGGCGAATGAGCATCTTTCTGTCCCTGATTCTGGCCGTCCCTCTGGCGGCAGCGCTGGATTCCTTCGGTGAAGACAAGGTGGATACCGGCCGGGCTGTCGTGGCGCGCATCGTTGTGGATGGACCCATTAGCCCCATAAGCGCCGATTACATCCAGAAACAGGTTGAGATGGCCCAGAGCGAAGGGCTCGATCTGGTTATCCTCCAGCTCGACACCCCCGGCGGGCTGCTGTCCTCCACGAGGCAGATCGTAAAAACACTCCTCGGATCCGAAATTCCCATAGCTGTTTATGTGGCTCCCCCTGGGGCCCGGGCCGCATCAGCCGGGGTATTCATCACCATGGCGGCCCACGTGGCTGCCATGGCTCCGGGCACCCACATCGGCGCGGCCCATCCTGTGAATATCGGGGGAGGAAATCCGCTGAGCCCGAACAAGGAAACCCCTGAAGAGGAGAAGAGGGGAAAAGGGGAAGAGGGGAAGGAACAGGACGCAGAACGCAGCACGCAGGCCGCAGAAGATGAAAAGCCAGCACCGCCTGCGGAAAACGATAAAGACGTTATGGGACAGAAGGTCCTCAACGACACGGTGGCCTTCATCAGGTCTATTGCGGAGAAACAGGGGCGTAACGCCGATTGGGCTGAAAAGGCGGTGAGGGAGAGTGTGTCGGTGACCGAAACCGAAGCCCTTGAGCTTGAAGTTATTGATATCATCGCCGGGGATGTGGAGGAATTACTTGCGGCCATGGATGGGATGACAGTGAAGGTGTCAGGTGGAGAGATCGTCCTTGCCGTCAAGGGAGGCACTGTTCTGGATCGCCCCATGGGGTGGAGGTATCGGGTGCTTGGAACCCTATCTGACCCCAACATCGCCTACATCCTCATGATGCTCGGCATATACGGATTATTCTTCGAGCTGGCAAACCCCGGGGTCATCTTTCCAGGAGTGCTGGGGGGTATCTTTCTCATCCTTGCCTTCTTTTCCTTTCAGGTCATCCCCATCAATTACGCTGGATTCCTTCTTATATTTCTGGCGGTCATCCTGTTCATTCTGGAGGTGGCGGTGGTTTCCTATGGTATGCTCTCAGTAGGAGGCGTAGCAGCCCTGTTTCTGGGAAGCACCATGCTTTTCGATACGGCAGAGCCTTACTACAAACTGTCCCTGTCTCTGGTTGTGGGTGTGACCGCTTTTACAGCCCTGTTCTTTGTTGTCGGCCTGGGCCTCGTCATTCGTGATAAGCGAAAGAGGCCTACAACAGGAGCTGAGGGGTTGATCGGGGAAGCAGGGGTCGTCACTGTGCCCCTAACTCCCCAGGGCACGGTGAAGGTGCACGGAGAGATATGGAGGGCCCAAGCCCAGGGGCAGGTCGACGCAGGCAGCAAGGTGAAGGTGAAGGCTATTGAGGGATTGATGCTGACGGTGGAGGAAATAGATGAGAATAACGAAACGTAAATGCGTGCATGCGTGGAGCGTTCGTGCGAGCAGTTTTTCGCACCCACGAAATGACGCACCCACCCACGTACGATAAAAACATAGGGGGTAAATCATGTTTCCAGCAAGCTATCTTGTTTTAGGCGGCATACTCGCGGTGGTCATGTTCCTGACCTCCGCCTTCAAGATCACGAGGGAGTACGAAAGGGCAGTGGTCTTCCGGCTCGGGCGTTTGATCAAGACACGGGGGCCCGGCCTGGTGATCATCATACCGGTCATTGAAAAGATGGTCCGGGTCAGTCTGAGGCTGGTAGTTATGGACGTCCCTCCCCAGGACATCATCACCAAGGACAACGTTTCGGTGAAGGTGAACGCGGTGGTCTATTTTCGGGTCATGGAACCGGCCAAGGCCATCGTCGATGTTGAGGATTTCTATTACGCTACGAGTCAGCTGGCCCAGACAACCCTCAGGAGCATCCTCGGGCAGGTGGAGCTGGATGATCTGCTGTCCGAGCGGGAGAAGATCAACCACGACCTCCAGGAGATCCTGGACGCATCTACCGATCCGTGGGGGGTAAAGGTTGCCAACGTGGAGATCAAGCACGTGGACCTGCCCCAGGAGATGCAGCGGGCCATGGCAAAGCAGGCCGAGGCGGAAAGGGAGCGGCGAGCCAAGATCATCGCCGCAGAGGGCGAGCACCAGGCAGCCGAAAAACTGGCAATGGCGGCCGACATCCTCTCCACCAACCCCCAGGCCATCCAGCTGAGATACCTGCAGACCCTCAGGGAGATCGCCACCGAGAACAACTCAACGACTCTTTTCCCCATACCCATGGATCTTCTCACCGGGTTTATGAAGCTGGTTGACAAAGCTGGCGGGGATAAAGACAAGTAACACAAGGAGGGAACATTCAACATGACGCGTATATTCAGCCTGTTTATCGCAAGCTTTCGGTACCTTTTCGCTCTGGCCGTCCTGGCCCTGGTGGTCCTGGCAATGGGATCTCTGGGGCGGGGCCTGTTCCAGTTGGCAAACCTTGCCCTCACCGGCGGGTTCGTCCTGGAGCCGGGAAGCGGCGCCTTGGTTGTGCCCTATTTTATAAGGGCCGCATTCCTGTATTTCCTGGCGGTGGCCTTCGGGTCCCTGTTTGTGGGGGATATACCGGCTCCACAGTGGATGGTGGTGAATAACCTTTTCCAGCTCAGGACCAAGGTCTTGACTTTTGTTTCCGTTATCCTGCCCCTCGGTTTTATGGGAAAGATGATGGAAACTGAAACCTTGACTGTGGGCATCCTCTACTCAGGGGCGGGCGTCTTCCTTGTTCTCCTGGGTATCTTTTTTCTGATCCGGTACGGTTCGCCCTCGGGGGATGAAGGCATGGCCCGGGAAGGTAACAAGGTCACGGGAACCAGGTCTCAGGGAGACAAACGCCAGGAAAGCAGACCCCAGGGTGACAGGTCCCAGGACAATCGGCGGAAAGATGAACGCCGTCCGGGAAACAAACCGGTTCGAAGCGCTGCTGACCAGGCCCAATGGCTGGATAAACAGAAGGAGGATCTGAAGTTTCAAAAGGAGAGCCTGGATAAGGCCGTTGACAAGGAACTCTCCGGGGAGCCTGGGGAACGCCCGGCCAGCCACGTTACGGTGAAGCCTGCACCGAGGAGGCCGAGGGGGCGTAGGTAGTCCGCCTTACTCCGGCGGACAATCGGACACGGGGAACCTGAGACGCGGAGACACGGGGAAAATCAGGAGGGGGAGAGTGGTTGAGAGGGAGAGTGGGAGTAAACCCCGGACATGGCGAGGAAATAAGGACGGAGGGCAGTTTCCTCTTTGTCATTCCGGGCAAAGACCCGGAATCCAGCCATTCTTGCCGCGGCGTAGTTCGGAGAACGAAGACGGGTAGCCCCAAATTGCCGCGACGACCTGGCGAAGAGTCAAGTTTGATTAATCTTGACATTCCGACCTCAGCAGATACTCTTCCATGAATTTTGAATTTTGAATTTTGAATTTTGAAACCCGAAACCTGCAACCAGAGACCCGAAACTGAAAAAACGGAGTTTTTTCTATGAAGATCCACCTTGTACACCCCAAATTCCTTAGCGACGAGCTCATTACCCAGGAGCACGACTTTCTCCATAAGCTCTACGATTCCCTTGGAACGGACGAGCCCATGGAACACCCTGACGCCTTTCGGTACAACGCCAGGCGGGGACAGCTTTTCGCCAGGCACCGCAGGCTGATGGAGGAGATGCTGCTGCGCACCATTTCCCATACCACCCTGATCGACCGCCGCGATATCGATCCTGACCATTGGGGCGCCCCCGATGTGACTCCCGAGGATGTGATGAAAGAGGTGGAGGAGCTAAGGGGTGGACCTGGTGGGCGGGTCCAATGGCCAGACAGCAGTAATCCTGGCGATTTCACCTGCCTTAATGAGATCTCCACGGTTCTCATTGTGCACACCGAGCAGGATATCCTCAGGGCCCTGTGGCGGATCTACCGTTTTTCTGTTATGGAGCAGTCCTACTCCGGATACCGTTCACTGACCGAGACTCTCCAGGGGAGGGGTAATGCATCGGTCTTTATGCTTTTCGATCTGATCCTGGAGGAAACCCTGTCCAAGGACCCTGACGATAGTGCTCCGGCTGTTACCTATGAGACCATATGGGAGTATTTGCAGGAGGGAGCCACCCAGGAAGAACAGGCCGATTATGCTCGGCTGGCAGGGGAGCTTGTACCGGGCAAGGCCAGCGTTGATATGCGCCGGTTCCTCGCCTCTGTGGCAGCACGCCAGGAGATCGAGGACTTAACGCGATCGGCGCTGTTGGCGCCGTATATCGGCTAGCACGCAGCACACAGTTGAAATCCCAACCTAAGATCTTGACAGCCTAAACAGGTTTTATAATTCTTTTCCTGCATCCTGCCTGTCCCGAGCCCAGTCGAGGGGCGTTCTGCTTCACTTGCACTGCTTAACCATTAGTGCTTTGAGTTGAACTGAGGCTTTCGGTCCCCATGACCCTGCCTTGTAGATATGCAGCAGGTGTTTCGGGTCCTTGCAGGCTTCGCACTCCTTCAGGACCGGTTCGATAAACCCCCACGCCAGATCGATCCCGTCCTGTCTCCAGAACAGCATCTGATCACCATGCATGCAGTCCAGGATAGCCTTTTCGTAAGCCTTGAGCTTGGGCCCTGCATATCCTTCCTCGAAATCAAAGTCCATCTTCACTGTGCGAAGACAGGTTTCGGCCCCCGGGCTTTTAGTCTGGAAAGAAATAGTGATGTGCTCCCTGGGCTGGATCCCCATGGTCAGTACGTTGGCTGTGATGTATTTCCCCAGCACGTCGCGGAACATGGAGACAGGAACCTCCCTGAACTTGATGACGATCTCGGTGAGTTTCGCACCCAGTCGTTTTCCGCTTGTGAGAAAGAAGGGGACGCCCTGCCATCGCCAGGTGTCGAGATATACCTGCATCATTCCGTAGGTGGGAACATTGGATTTGCCGTTAACCCCCTCTTCGGACCGGTACCCCTTGACATGTTTGCCGTCCACGGTGCCGGGCCCGTACTGTCCCAGGACCAGGTTCTCGAAGAGGTTGCGGGTGGGGAAGGGCCGCAGGCTCTGGAATACCTTGACCTTCTCGTTGTGGACGGCGTCGGATTCAAAGCTTGTGGGCGGTTCCATGGCGGTAAGAGCAAGGAGCTGCAGCATGTGGTTCTGAAACATGTCCCGCAAAACGCCTGATTTTTCGTAGTAACCGGCCCGTTTTTCCACCCCGAGGGTTTCCGATGCGATGATGTCAATATGCTCGATATAGTTCCTGTTCCACATGGGTTCGAAAATGGCGTTGGCGAACCGGAAGATAAGGATGTTCTGAACCGTTTCCTTGGCCAGGTAATGATCGATGCGATAGACCTGGCTCTCGGAAAAACTCTGGTGGACGATCTTGTCCAGTTGCGCCGCCGAGGCGCGATCGCTACCGTAAGGCTTCTCCACCACGATACGGGTCCAGCCGTTGCCGCCCTCATGTTCTGCGGCGAGGCCGCTCTCTCCAAGCAATTGGGCAGTGGTCCCGTAAAGGAACATAGGGAGAGCGAGGTAGAAGATGCGGTTGCCATCGGTGCCGCTTGTGCTATCCAGTTTTCGGAGCTGTACCGCCAGTTCCCTGTAGGAATCGGCTGAATCATACTGGACGGCGCGATAGTGCAGCCGGTCCTTGAATTTATTCCAAAGGCTCTGGTCTGTGTCATCCTCCATGACAGATTTTTCCATGCTGGAACGGAATTCTTCGTCGGTCATGGCTGTCCGGCTGCAGCCCACCACCTGGAACCGCTCCGGCAGGCCGCCCTTTCCGAAGAGGTGGTAAAGGGCGGGGATCAGTTTCCTGGATGTCAGGTCACCCGAGGCCCCTATGATGACCAGCGTGCACGGGTCGGAGGGCGGCTGGAGAAGGCAGCCCCCTGATGGAGGGTCGGCTGTGGTGTGGCCCTCGACCACGGCGGAAAGTTCAGTGTCCGTATCTGGTTTTTTATCGTCCATCCAATGGCATCCTTTTGTTCAAACTTTCCACCGTGGGAAGAGGGGAGGAGGGGGAAAGGTGAAAAGGGGACAGGAAAATGTTTGATCTCGCCTCTTCTCCTCCTCTCTTTTTCTCCTCTTCCTGTTATTTCTTTTTTACAGCATGCCCCCCGAACTCCCGTCTTAACGCGGCCAGGACCCGGTTGGAAAAGGAGTTGTCCTGCCTGGATCTGAACCGGGCAAAGAGGGATAGGGTTATAACAGGGGCAGGTACGGAAGTATCGATAGCCTGCTGGACGGTCCAGCGGCCCTCTCCGGAATCGTCCACGTGCCCTGTGATCTCATCCAGGCGGGCATCGTTTTTAAACGCTTCCTCGGCAAGCTCCAGCAGCCATGACCGGATCACGCTGCCCTGGTTCCACAGGTGAGAGACCTGGGAGTAGTCGAGGGCAGGTCCATACTCGGAAGCCTCCAGGATCTCGAACCCTTCACCGTAGGCCTGCATCATCCCGTATTCGATACCGTTGTGGACCATCTTGACGAAATGTCCCGCGCCGGTGGGCCCGCAATACAGATAACCTTCTTCCGGTGCCAGGGTCTTGAAGACCGGTTCCAGATGATCGAACCTCTCCCTGGGTCCGCCCACCATGGTGCAGTACCCTAACTTAAGGCCCCATATTCCTCCGGACACGCCAGCGTCCACATAGGCGATGCCGGCAGGTGCCAGCTCACCTGCCCGCCGGATGTCATCCTTGTAATAGCTGTTGCCCCCCTCGATGATGGTGTCGCCGGGATCAAGTAGCCCTTTCAACTGGGAAATAGTGTCATCCACCGGTTTGCCTGCAGGGAGCATGATCCACACGGTTCGCGGTGCTTCAAGCTTGCTTACGACCTCTTCAAGAGAATAGGCTCCTGTTCCCCCTTCCTTAACAAGTTCATCGGTTTTATCCCGTGTCCGGTTAAAGCCGATGACATCATGACCTCCGCCCAGAAGCCTGCGGGCCATGTTCATACCCATCCTTCCGAGACCCAGCATAGCTATCTGCATATCAAACACCTCCTAATGGGTTGAGGGACCCTGAGCGTGGTCGAAGGGAAGGCCTATCATTGCAATTTGCATAATGGGCAACCTCCCTGCCTACGAGGGTTTAACTTCCACTGCACAACTATTTTAACATAGAGGGACCAAGGTCACTTGGAAAACCTGGGGATTGAAAAAACGTTCGTCATTCCGGACGCTGCTGTGCTGCGATCCGGAATCCAGCCGCACCTGGCATGATTGTCATCGCGAACCGTCACCCATGTGACTTGTCACGGCGAAGTTCATAGAACGAAGACGGAAGCGATCCCGGTTACTATAAAATGCGATGCTTTTAACGCAGGGTTTCGCAGAGCGACCAAGCATAGCCGCACCGCAGGGTTACGCAGGGTAAATTTTTAAACTGAGGGAAGAACGGTATCCAGGTTTTACGGATCACGAATTACGGATCACGGATCACAAATTACAGCCTTTTCACCATATCAATTCGTTGAACACGGGCTCATAAAGGTCGGCGTCTTTTTCATCCATCCCGAAAACATCCATGAGCAGGAGCATGTTGAAGTTGTATCGCAGCTCAGGTTCCAGGTAGGGATCACCCTTGAGCAGGTACATGGCGTGTCCCTTGACCTGCCCCAATACTTCAGCACCGTCTTCCCTCAGGGCCCTGGAGATCTGAACCGATCGTATGGGTCCCAGTCCGTCCCTGGGCGCGGGAAGGGCATCCAGGTCACCTAACTCCAGAAGCCGGCTGAAGGTTTCCAGGGCAGGTCTGTAGACTTTGACTTCGGGATCATATTCAACGGTGGGATCGAGGAACGGCATCTGCACCCCTTTCGAAAACACCCCCTCCAACAATATTAAAGTAGCTTATGACGTGACCCTTCGCAAGGGTGGAGATAAAATGTAATACACTGTAATAACGTGGTCAGGGGATGATTTGTGGCGTTTCTGACTAATAAAGTCGGGTATACCGCAATTCACTCCCTGACCCCAAAAATTCCCCCCGATGGTTTTCTCCAGAACTTCCTACTCCTGTTCGCTTGTCACCTTGGATTTGTACTGTAAATAGAACCATAAACCGTAAAAAATAGTTGTTAAAACGATCAATCCAAAATCAATGGTGATGTCCATATAGTGGTGTAAAAAGAGACGGCGCAGGCCGCCTTCTGTAGAATGGGTTGAGCTCGAATCAATCCATAGACAGGAGGGAGGACTACGCCATGAACAGGATACCAGCAAGTCATCGTATTGACCAAGAGATTTCCGAGCACCTGGACCGTAAGCACGGGGGTGAGCTTCTTCACGAGTTGGGACAGTCGAGCCTGGTGAAGCTGATTGCCGAGCTTGTGGAGCGTGAGGTGTCGGAGTTTCTGGGCCGCGGCTACTACGAGCGTCGTGATGGAGAGGAAGATCATCGTGGTTACCGCAACGGAGTCCGAAAGCGCACTTTCAAGGGCAGTGAGGGTTCAGTGAAGGTTCCGATCCCGAGGGTACGCGAGACACCTGA
>JARGFZ010000057.1 GCA_029210965.1 bacterium
CGCCTGCCCTGAGCTTGTCGAAGGGTGACCTCCGTGGTGAAAACACCGCCTTTACAGGAACCGTTCCTTCCTGGATTCCGGGTCCTCGCTTTCCGTCATTGCTTCTTCGAAGCTATGCCGTGACAAGTCGCTCGGCCCGGAATGACGTTGATCGCAGGTTTTACCTCGATACTTAGATACCTGGATACCTGGATACCTGGATACGTATGTAGGTATGTAGGTATGTAGGTGTGTACGTAATTACGTACACACTTTGATACGTAGATACCTTACCAACTCTTCCCCCCCCTCGCCCATCGCCTGCCCTGCCTGTCCACGGACTTGTCCCGCCATAGCTCGACTTGTGAGGGCAAAGCTGAAAGCGACGCCCCAAGAGCGACGGCGGAAGCTGGTCGGGAGCCCGGAGAAAAAGCAGTTGAACACGAAGTTCACAAAGTTCACCAAGTTAGAGCATGGGAACACAGCCATTACCCTTTGTGTCGCTTCGCCTGCCCTGAGTCACGCCGGCGGCGTGATCGAAGGGCTGGAGGCTGCCTTCAGACGCTTTCACAGGAACCGCGCCTTCCTGGCTTGTTCAATCCAGGAATTGCCTGCATTTTTCAATATTGACCACGTGGTCATTTCTGACCTTCTGGAGAGCCTCCCTGTCAATGGCGGGCAGTTCACTTTCAAGGACTTCATCCAGCTTGCGTACAACCCATTCCTGCCCCTTGATGAGCAGGTTCAGGCGGTCAATTTTGCCGGGAAGGGCCATGACCTTCCCGACAAAATCGCCGATGCTGCCGCTGCCGGCGACCCCCAGGTCGAGAATAGCCTTTCCTAAAGCCCGGCACCCGTCTTTTTCTCCAGCCAGGATCGTCTCAAACAGGGCCGTTTCCTCCCCGGAACTGGATTCAGCCAGCATTTTCTTCGCCACAACAACACCTGCCCGCTCGGCCTCGAGCAGGGCTACCAGACGTTCCCTCAGTTCCATTGATACGCTCAACTGACACCCCCTTATACAGGGCCGTAACGGCCATTGGAAAAACTTTTACACTTTAAAGCTGACGGCTTCGCGAAAAGTCATCAACACGCCCCGAGGGGGGCGCCCAAATCAATGATCCGCACCGTAACTCTGTGATGAAAAAATCGTCTATATGGTAACCGGGATCGCTTCCGCCTTTTCCCCCCGTGTCCCCGCGTCACCGCGCTTGCCACGCCGTCTTGTCACGGCGACTTGTCACGACGAAGTTCGACTTGTGAGGGCATTTTATCACGGCGTAGCCCCAAGGCGAAGCCGGAAGCCATTGGCGTAGCCCCAAGAACGAAGACGGAAGCTATGGCGAAGGCGGGTCTCCGTGTCAAGCGATCCTGGTTTCATGACCCCCCCCCCTCCCCTATCGCCTGTAGCCTGCCCTTCCCCTCCAGTGGAGAGGGAGAATGCGGGCTATGAACGCGCCTGCAGCAGGCGGAGAGGCAGATGTTGGGCGAACAGATCAAAATCGCGGTCGGCAGTCAGAATGGCCAGATGATGGTTGACCGCGACGGCACAAAGCAGGAAGTCGGTATTTGAGCCCTGTACACTCATGGCGCGGCATGAATTGAAATATTCAGCCGCCCGTTGGAAATCAGATTCGGTCAGAGGCAGGTCAGGGAAGGCGCGCAGGCGCTCTTGCAGCGCGATGAACTGCTCATTGTCACGAATGCCCGAAAGCAGTTCCTGACGCACCGGACCGATCATTGCCACCCGCTGTTCTGCGATCAGTTCGGCCAGTTCCTGAACCAGGGCCTCCTCACCCGTACGTTCCCGGCGCAGGGCAAGGGACCAGACACTGGTATCTACCAGAACTTTCATTCACCGGCTCGCCGGACCTTGCGCTGCACCTTGTGATCGTACCCGGGATCGTAGTCGATCCCGTGGAAAATCTCCATGATCTGCAACTGTCTGTGCCGTCGGACGTATTCCTCCAGCGCTTCCGTTACCGCGGCTTTCTTGGTCTTGTGCTTCCCGATCCGGCGGGCTTCCTCGATGAGCCGGTCATCCAATGCGAGGTTCGTTGCCATGACGATCCCCCTTTCACACAATATGCTACACACCGCACGGTGTATAGTCAACCCGGAATCCGCGATTGGTTTTGATCGACCTCCGGTCGGGGCGCGGGGAAGAGCTGACGCGGGGACGCCCCTCGACAAGCTCCCTTCGACAAGCTCCCCTCGACAGGCTCGGGACAGGCAGGGCAGACGGAACAGGCGGGGACACGGAGACACGGAGACACGGGGACCTACCTTCGCTAAAGCTACGGTTGGCAGGCAGGGTGACACAGGGTTCCGGAAGACTTATGTGTCTAGCCCGCATTATTCATGATGGTGATGAGATGTCAGCTAACTGTGCGGCAAATATGGATAAATGGGAATGGCATGATAAACATCATAAATAATGCGGGCTAGACACTTTGATACGTAGATACCTTACCAGCTCTTCCCTCCGTCTCAGGAAAGGACCGTTCCCAACGGTATCGCCCACAGCCGCTCCCCCAGCTGGACCGGGGTGTCGCCATTATAGGCCAGGATCCCTGCCTTACAGTGGGGAGTTTTCGCGAGGAACGCTTTAAGGCCAGACAGGTCCCCTTCACTCCATCGCGCTCCGGACTTGATCTCGAGGGCCAGGCATTTTCCGCCATCTTCGATCACGAAATCCACCTCGTGCCTGCCCTGGATATGCCAGAAACCGAGTTCCGCGTCAGGCCAGCAGGAATCGATGAGACCCGAGAGGTTCTGGGCCACGTACGTCTCCAACAGCGCCCCCTTAAGAGGATGCTCGCCTTCGATGCCGGGTTCCCTGATCCCCGCCAGATAGCAGGCAAGCCCGGAATCGCTCATGTACATCTTCGGTGATTTGATCAGCCGGGAGGACCTGTTTTTCAGGTAGGGGGAAACCCTCCGGATCACGAAGGACGCATCCAGAATGGAAAGGTACCTTGCCGCAGTCGCCGCCTTCAACTGCGCGTCGCGACCCAGTTGGCTCGGGCTCAGCAGCTGCCCGGTCCTCAAGGCAGCCAAATGCAGGAGGTTCCTGAAAGGTATCACGTTCCCGATCCGGCTGAACTCCATGATGTCCCTTTCAAGGTAGGTCTGCTCAAACCCTTTGAACCAGAATCCGGCGTCTTCGACCTGGTGCAGACAGACGGAAGGCATCCCGCCCGACAGCACCTCCCTCCAGTCAACCGGGGCAGCTTTAACGTCAAGGACATCCGGCGCGTCGAAAAAAACCCTCAGGAACGGTCTGCCACCCTGCTTACCTGTGATCTCACGGCGGGTGAACGGGTGCAGGGTAAAATAAACAGCCCTGCCGGCAAGCGTCTCCGAGACGCCTTTGAGCATGGAAAAGTTCGCCGAGCCGGAAAGGATAAACCGCCCAGGCGTCCTGTCCTCGTCAACGGCCTTTTTGATGGCTGTGAGGATATCGGGACATTTTTGAGCCTCGTCGATGGTCACCCTGTCACGGGAACGGACAAAACCGTCCGGGTCTTCCCGGGCGGCCGCAAGCTGAGCAAAATCATCGAAACTGACGTATTCCCTCTCACTCAGGGAGCGATCCATGCGCAGCATGGTGCTTTTGCCCGTCTGCCTCATTCCCGTCACCACAACGACGGGCATCGACCCCAGTGCTCTCCCGATCAGCGGGGCGATATCTCTGGGGGAATAATCTGTCATCATGCTTCACACCATAGTGACAATTTGACATCCCGTCAACGAGTATGACGACTGGGTTCCGGAAGACTTATGTGTCTAAGTATCTACGTATCTAGGTATCTAAGTGCCTGAACCGCTCTTTCCCTCGCGTTCGACTTTTTCTCCGCCTTTCTCATTGTACTCCGCCTGCCCTGAGCTTGTCGAAGGGTGACCTCCGTGGTGAAAACACCGCCTTTACAGGAACCGTTCCTTCCTGGATTCCGGGTCCTCGCTTTCCGTCATTGCTTCTTCGAAGCTATGCCGTGACAAGTCGCTCGGCCCGGAATGACGTTGATCGCAGGTTTTACCTCGATACTTAATACTTAGATACCTGGATACCTGGATACGTATGTAGGTATGTAGGTATGTAGGTGTGTACGTAATTACGTACACACTTTGATACGTAGATACCTTACCAACTCTTCCCCCCCCTCGCCCATCGCCTGCCCTGCCTGTCCACGGACTTGTCCCGCCATAGCTCGACTTGTGAGGGCAAAGCTGAAAGCGACGCCCCAAGAGCGACGGCGGAAGCTGGTCGGGAGCCCGGAGAAAAAGCAGTTGAACACGAAGTTCACAAAGTTCACCAAGTTAGAGCATGGGAACACAGCCATTACCCTTTGGGAACCCCTGTGGGGTCGTGTTCCTCTCTCTTACCTTTTGAGTGACCGTTTCAAAAACTCCATTCAAATTTGACAGGGTCAAATTTGAATTTAAAATGGCTTAATGGATCCACTGCAAAACGAAGGAGGGTTTTACCGATGCGCGCTTTGACACTTTGATCAAGTTTTTGAATGTCTTTGACCGCACGTCGGTTTAGGTCAGTTGGAAGCTCATTGTCCGAAAACGTCATATTCAGCTCCTGTTACTGATTCATTCCAATTGTATTAGCTTACTCACAATCTACAAGAACTATTGACCACAAGCAAGATACAGCAGATACAGCAGACTTTGGGGTCGGAGCTGGAATCGTGGCAGTATTTTTCGCTCAGCCGCTCGCCTGTCCCGAGCTTGTCGCCTGCCCTGAGCTCAGTCGAAGGGAGGAGTCGCCCCTCGGCTCTTTTCCCCGTGTCCCTCGCCCCTCGCCCATCGCCCATTGCCTATCGCCTCTCGCCTCTCGCCCATTGCCTCTCACCTATCGCCTATCGCCTGCTCTTAATTCCTATTCATCCATCGCCTTATAGCCGCTCTTATGGGCCTCGGTGTCCTTCCGATGTTCCTTCAGGTCTTCGGCAACAGCATCGATCTTTTGACACAGCTGCTCACCTTGCTGGTCGATCTTTTCGTTCAATTGTTCGCCCTGCCGGTCGATCTTCTCGTTCAGCATCTGGTGCCCTTCGACGACGATATCAAGCTTGTGCTGGAAGGCATCCATCAGCATGCCGCGCTGGTGGCTGAATTCTTTAGTGATCTCTCCCTTGAACTGCCCAAACCGGTTATCAACAACAGTGGTGACGAGTTCGGCTATTTCCTTCAGGTCTTCCTTTTTCATCGTTGCTTTTTTTCCCTTTATCCCCTTTACTTGCCACAGCGTAGTCACTGATTTGTATGACGAAGACGGGCTTGCCACGGCGTAGTCACTGATTTGTATGACGAAGACAGGCTTGCCACGGCGTAGTCACTGATTTGTATGACAAAGACGGGCCTGCCACGGCGTAGTCACTGATTTGTATGACGAAGACAGGCTTGCCACGGCGTAGTCACTGATTTGTATGACAAAGACGGGCTTGCCACGGCGTAGTCACGCCCCAGCGTGACGAAGACGGGCCTTTGACCGGGATCGCTTCGGCACGGCCTCCTGCCTCGCGATGACAACTTTGGACGTTGGACCGTTCTTCCCGTTAGACATTGGACATTGGGCTTTGGACTATCCTTTCCCCCCATACTCCTTCCCATACTTGTACCCATACCGTTTGGCGTCCTTGGCAGCGTTGATCAAGATCCCCAGCTGCAGATCTGGAGATAACCTTTTAAGGGATTCGGCGGTGTGAGTCAGGGCTGCTTTGAAAGTCTTTTCAGCTCTGGCCACAACGAGGCCCAGGTCGGTGAGCTTCATGAGGAGGGCCGGGTCGGTGACCAGACCCAGGGGCGGGCTGTCGAGCACGATGAATTCGTACCGCTGCTTTAAATCCTCAAGCAGGTTTCTCATCTCCTCCGAACCAAGTAGCTCGGAAGGGTTGGGCGGGATGCTTCCGGCCGCGAGCAGATCGGGTCTGCCTTTGGGGGACCTCTGGATGGCCTCTTCCAGGCTCATTTTCCCCGTGAGGACCTCGGCCAGTCCAGGTTTGGCCGAAACGCCGAAAACCACATGCTGCTGTGGCTTCCTCAGGTCGGCGTCGATGACAAGTGTGCTTTTCCCTGCGTAGGAAGAAAGGGCCGCAAGGTTTGCCACCACGAAGCTCTTCCCCTCCCCCGGCCCCGGGCTGGAAACGGTTATAACTCCAGGGCTTCCCTTGACACGGGAAAACAGGATGTTGGTGCGAAGGATCCGAAAAGACTCTGTGACTGGCGAACGTGGTTCTTCTATGACAAGGTGGGGCCGTTCCTGCTTCCTTCTGTCCCTGGCCTCCTTGACGAACTGAACGGTGCCGTAAAGGGGCACCCCCACGAGGGATTCCACATCGGTGTCGCTTTTAATGGTGTCGTCGAAATACTCCGTGAAAAAGGCAAACCCAACACCCAGCATCATCCCCAGGATCATACCCAGAAGGATGTTCCTGGCGGGTTTGGGTTTTAGGGGTTTGGTGGGAACGGTGGCCGGATCCACGACCCTGACCTTGGAAACAGCAGAGGCCTTTATTATGCGCACCTCCTGCTCCTTTTCCAGGAGGAAAGAGTAAACCTTTTCCTGGATGAGGACATCCCTGGCCAGTTTGGCCAATTGCCTTTCGATGTCGGGGAGCGCTTCCAGTTTGACCCTGTAGGTTTCAAGCACGTTCCTGATGGCCTCTTCACGGTTTCCCATGGCACCCTTGATGGCGGACGCGGTGGCGCGGATCTGTTCGGCCGCCAGAACGACCTGGGCATCGATGCTCTGGATCACGGGGTGGTCGCGGGTGTATACCTTAAGAAAATCAGCCCTCTTGCGCTGGATTCCCATGTATCCGGATACGAGGTTAGTAAATTCAGGCGACTGGAACCCCAGCGTCTCGCCAAGCCCCGCCGTAATACCGCCCTCCTGTTCGAGGGATCTCACCAGGAGATCCATTCCTTTACTGGTCACCAGCAGTTGGTTGGCTTCCACCTCCATGTCGGAGATACGCTCCACGAGAAGCTCCGCCTCCTGGGAAAGGGCCACGGCCCCTGTCCTGACCTTGAAATCGTCCAGGGCGTCCTGGGTGCCTTCGAGGCGGTCCTTTGCCTGGGCTCGCTGCTGTTCGATGAAATCCAGGGTCGCGGAGGCCTCCCTGGAAGCCTCCCCTACATCCCTTTCAATGTAAGCCTCCTGGAGTGTTCTAAGGATATCGGTTGCCCTCACCGGGTCCGCATCCTGGTAAGAGATTTTTATCACCTGGGTGTTTCTTCCCACCTGGGAGATCCTTATATTTTCCAACAGATCTTCCGTGGCCTCGCGGAGGTCGAGCCTGGTCATGAAGTATTCTGCAGTGTCCTGTGGGGTGCCATTCAGTGCGATGCTAAAACGAACAGTCCCTTTTTCGGTCATCTCTCCTGCACGTCCCTGGAGAAGGAGATCTTTTCCATGCAAAAGCCTGAAACCGCTCGTTTGGCCCTCCACTTTCAATTGAAGTGTCTCTCCCAACAGCTCATCCGGAACTTCAAGTATGTTTACTTTAGGTGGCGAATTGTCATCGGCCTTGCGAAACCCGATTTTTTTGAGGATGCGATCCAGTCGACCGCTGCTTGATCTCTCAATGCTCAAGTCCAGTTTAAGACGTCTGACCACCTCGGCCCCGAGGCTACGGCTTTTCAGGATCTCGATCTCCGTCTCTATGGGGCTGGAGGTCTGAGTGAGAGCAGAAAGGTCCCCCAGGACACCCTGGACGCCGCCCTGATCTGAGATCTTGAGGAGCGACTGGGCCTGATACACCGGTTTCACTGACAAAGTGTAAAGGGAGGTCGAGAGTGCAATGGCCAGGAATACAACCGTGACCAGCTTCCAGCGACTGGACAGAACCTTGATGTAGTCGCGGAGATGGACCTCTTCCTCGAAATGAACAGGATACATCGGTTCTCTGAAGTCTGGTCGGTTGTTCAAAGGCAGCTCTTTCCTTTCTCTAACTGATATGGATAGGTGGCAATGGGCTATCAGCTAGGGACAATGGGGAAAATCAGGTTAGGGGCTATGGTTAACAGTTGGCTATGGGTGATATTCACCTATTGCCCATCACCCATCGCCTATTGCCTGGCCTTTTTTCCCCTCGCCTTGATCAAAGCCCCCAACATCTTTCCTGTCTCGCGGCATTCCTCGTCAAAGTGAAGCATGGTATCCGAATCCAGGTAACCTATTTCGGTGGCAATCTCGAGATGTGTGATCAATTCTGCCAAGGACCCCTTCGTCATGTAGAAGAAACGTACCGCGTCTTTATCCCCTTTATCCTTGTTGAAAACGTTCTATTTTTCAGGACATTTGATGTTGGACGTTGGACCTTTTTATTTCAGATCGTTATACATCTGAATAGCCGACTCCCCTCCCTGGAGGAATGGCAGGAGCTGGACCATGATCCGACTCCAGTTGGTAAGCCCTGTGGCGGTGGCGTAGATGCGGTCGCCGGGCTCGAGGATGGTCTCCGCACCTGTGAGGCTCATGACGTCGGAAAGATCGAGCTTGTACACCGTGGGGTCAGCGTAACCTCCCCGAACCAGGAGGATGCCTCCTTTTTGCGCCGTTCTGGGCTCCAGACCACCGGCCATGGAAATGGCGTCGATGAGCCTCAGGGGTTCCGCTCCCATGGGGAAAACGCCAGGTTTTTGCACCTCACCCAGGACGTAAACCTTCCGGTCGGCCGAATCCGCGATTTGAATAAGATCCCCGTCTATGAGCCGGATGTTGTGTCTGAGATCTCCCCTCCTTAAAAGAGCGTATAGATCCACAGGCAGCAGTTCCTCACCCCGGATGACGTAGGAGCCCATAAGATCTGACCTCTGGTTCAAGCCCTGGGCCATGCCGATGGCGTCGAGGAGCGCGATCCTGCCGTCAAAGGGGAATGCACCAGGTATGTTGACCTGTCCCAGTACGTAGATCTTCTGGCTGCGGAAGTTGGAAACGGTGACCGAGATATTGGGTTTTATAACGAATTGCCCGTAGGCGATATTCAGATCCACTTGAAGATCGGCCAGCGTTCTCCCCTCAGCCGGGCTGAGTCCCACAAGGGGCAGGGTCAAAAATCCGTTATCCTGAACCACGAACTGGTTCATACCCAGGGTCTGGACGCTCATCTCCCCCACGAACAGTTCCGGAAGGGGCAGGGTCAAAAATCCGTTATCCTGAACCGCGAACAGTTCCGGGTGGTCGAGATCGCGAATGAGCAGTATATCGCCCGGGCCGACGCGGTAAGGCCCCGGGTCCGATGGAATGGGGGGAACATCCACCGTTTCCCGAGTCGCTTTGCCGAGGGCAACAGCTCCCAGAGGTTCGGAGTTGTCTGGAACGATGAAATGATTGGCAGGCGAACAGGCGCTGACGAGGAATATCAGAAGAAGAACGTGGCAGCTGCCTCGTTCAAAAGGGAATCCCCCATTGATCCTTTTTTTAATGTTTTTAAGGCCAGCCATGAACCCCTCCCGGATGAGCAGCCTGTGATAAATATGATCGACATAATAGTACGTCTGAATGTTTCAATGCAAGATATTAACAATAAAAGGGAAATCAGCAAAATGCTTGAATATGGAATATGGAAGGTGGAATGAGAAATTAAAAAGCAGAGGAGCCTATATTTCCTCTTTCATTAAATCTAGATCGCTTCACTTATTCCATGGCTCGCGATGACAAGCGCTGAAAACGGTTTTCGCTGTGCTCCCTCCGCTGCCCGCATTTTTCCTTTGGACCCGTCTTCGCTTTTTGAGCTTCCGTCTCCGTTCTAAGAACTTCGACGTGACAAGTCGACGCGGCAAGCATTGGACTTCCTTCCCCTCTCGCCCTTAGCCTGCTTTATTCCTCCTTCCCCATTCCTGTTTTTTTATATTCTTCCTTCCAACCCCAAGGTCACGTACCCGTTTATCCTATCCTCGCCAGCGGAGTAGTCCTTGTTGCTAATCCAGTCCAAAGCCATGTCCAGCTTCAGGGTCCAGTCACCATCGGCAGGACCCAGAAGGCCTTCCCACCCTGCTGACAGCTGCGCGTGGTGTTCCACCGCGGGCTGAGTGTGCAGTCCTCTCTGCTCGAAGTCCACCCCCACTCGCCCTCTCCCCCTCTCCCCCGCTCCAAAACCCATCTCCATGAACAGGTCCCTGCCTCCTCCTCCCACATGATGCCCAAGGATCCGTCCATCATAGGTGTACCCGTCGGTGTAGGTGCCGTGACGATACCAAACCTCCGCGATCTCCTTCGTATAGGCCAGGTCGGCATACTCGAGGCGAAGGTCCAGTGACCCGGGCAGGCCGGGAAAGTAAAATCCTGCCATCCCTGCCATCTTTGACGGCAGCCCCCCGGCTTCATCTTCACCCCCAAACTCCAGGTAAAACTGCCAGCCCGGCAGGTTCAGGCGCAGATCGATGCCGGCGATATTGTTTGATCTGTCTCCGGCAACATCGTTCCCCCCGAAGAATATCTTAAACAGGTCTCCAAAAGAGACCTCCGGTCTTCCCTCTCCGCCCGTCATGACCATGTTGGAGAGGCCGATCTCCAGTGCATAAAAGGGCCTGAAATTGGTTCTGAGACCCATGAAGTAGGGTTCCGGGACCGCCCTGTCCTCTTCAAGCTCACTTACGAACAGTTCGAACCGGAAAGGCCCCAGATACCTGAATATCCAGGGAAGGGTGGAGGGATGGGGCGTTGAAAGGCTGACCATGGGCAGTGGTGATGTGTTGTTGGTCAGGTACAGCCCTCCGTGGGCCCCCTGGCCCCACCAGAGGCTCTCCCTGGCAATATTCAGCTCCAGCCCTGCAAGACCCCCTACCCTGAGGCTTCCCCGGTGTATGAACTCCCTATCCTCCTCACTGGTGGTGAACCTCGGATAGAGCTGCAGATAAAAAGGGCCAGATCCTGTGGACATTTCAGCCATCAGGCTGACGCTCAACCCTTCATCAGGATCAATACCGCCGTTGTTGTACACCAGCGCGGCCTGGGATGCCTTGATACCGGGGATGCCGGACGGATCGCCATTGAGATATTCAAATTCGATACCCGGATCATGAACCGCGGCATAGGTGGAGCCTGATCCTGCCCTGACCGATCCCGTAAACCGGTCGTAAATGCTTTTCTCGAGCTCCTTCAGGACTGCCCTGGCTGCGGAAATAACTTCACGATCCTCCTCTTCCAGTACCTTTAAACGGCCCTTCGCCTCCTCCACCAGCCTGTGCAGCTCTGCCCAGGTGATGGGCCTGGTTCCGGCGAGATGAGACCGCAGCAGCCCCTGTGAAGTAAGCAGATCAAGAGATCGGTACACATCGCTGTCGAGAGGAACGTTACCTGAGGCGGCCAAGAGGGTCATAGGAATCGCGAAGACTGAAATTAATAGTAGGAGGAGCAGAATTGTTGAAGTGGGTACCGAACGCATGGCACATAATAGACCGGCCCAAAGGCCAAAGTCCAATGAGCAATGTAAAAAACCAGGCAATGGGCAATGGGGAAGAGCAGTCCAATGTCCAAAGTCCAACGTCCAACGGATAAAGGCAGGCAATGGGCAATGGGGAAGAGCAGGCAATAGGTTATAGGCAATAGGCTATGGGGACACCCACGTTTGTCATTGCGAGGATTCACGCCATCGGCGTGATGACGCGGCAATCTCCTTGGTTTTGGCACTGTGCTCGGCACTGTGCAAGTTCACTAATGCCAAGCATAACCCATGTCGCAAGGCATCCAGGTTTTTTAACCAACTGGCAGCTATCATTATGTCTCAGGCGAAGCGACGGCTCCCTGCGGCTTCCGGCTTCGCTCCCAGCTTCGCCGTGACAAGATGCCCTCACAAGCCCAGTCGCTCCACCCGTCACTCCAGGCGGAAACCCGGAGTCCAGTCGCTGTTGTTATACCACTGCCAATAATTTCCGGGTCATCTTTAACTCGGCCCGGAATGACCCGTCTTCGTTTTGGAGCTTCGCCGCGGCAGGCGGCGGCTTTGGACTTCTTGTCCGACGTAGCTGGTCGAAAGGCGTTAGCGAAGGCGGATGGACTCCAGTAAAAAAACCTTTTCAGGGCGTTTTTAACTGCCCATCGACGCGCCGCTCGAATCAACTGCGGCTTGCTCAGGGCTACTCGACGCAGCTCATGGTCCTCGCCGGTCGAAATATGGCCTGCCACGAGTCCTTCGACAAAGCTCAAAACCGTGAGCCTGTCGAACGGCAAAAAAAAAGGCCAATCTCCATGAGCTGGCCTTTTTATGCGTCGAGTGGTACCCACGGCAGGATTCGAACCTGCGGCCCCCAGATTAGGAATCTGGTGCTCTATCCTGCTGAGCTACGTGGGCACAAAACAATAAAAAGTACTTGCAGCACGGCATTAACCCAACCGTATCCAAGGTTCCGTTTTGTACCCGTTTTCATGCTCTACGTCAACTTGTCTGTGGTAAACAATGGTGTTCCGAAGCCCTGTGGCTACCCCGAGCTCCTGGTATTGCTCTGCAGCAATATTATGACCATTTCCAAGCGGTTTACCCATCGCACCATGGGCTTTTAAACCTCAACATTCCATGAAAATGGTAGGTTTATTCATATTGTCAGTAATTTTTTTCATATTGAAATTGATAAAGTTGGCAGTAAAGTACTGAAAATAAAAGTTTTTTATTATTGGCACACAGATTGCTGGTTTTTATATGATTGCAATCTTGGCACCTTGCACCTGGAGGCGGTCAACCACGTTGACCGCCTCGCTGTTTGTAGAAGATCTAAGTTTGATGACTTCGTAAAAAGTCATCAATGCGCCCCGCGCGGGGCGCCCAAATCAATGACTCACTCCGTAAGTCATTGATTTGTAAGGAAAG
>JARGFZ010000058.1 GCA_029210965.1 bacterium
GATCGAGCTGATCAAGCAGGTCGAGATCAACGTTGATTACATCCTGATGCTGGTCGAAAAGTACCTGAAGAAGAAAGGCTCGGGCGAAGACAAAGAGATTCGGGCGACTATCGAACGTGCGATCAATGCCAGCCCCAGCTTGCGCAACAAAAAAGACCTCATCGAACAGTTTGTGGATTCCGTCTCTGTGAGCGCCAAGGTCGATGCGGAATGGGTCGCATTCATTACCACCAAAAAGGCGGAGGAACTTGACCGGATCATCGCGGATGAAGGTCTCAACGAAGACGAGACGAAGGCGTTTGTTGACAACGCGTTCCGGGACGGCGCGATCCCGGTCACCGGCAGCGCCATCACGAAGATTCTGCCGCCGGTTTCAAGGTTCAACAAAAACAACGGCCATGCGGTGAAGAAGCAAACGGTGTTGGACAAGCTGGGTGCGTTCTTCGAGCGTTTCTTCGGCCTGATCTGAGGACATGATGATGACGGCGAGACTGGCAGAAGCAGATAGGGGGCACCATGGACGTTACGAATGCGAATCATGTTTGATATCCTTCTTCACGCCACCGTCACCCCCTCTGAAACAACATGCGATCCACTCTCATCAGACGTTTCCACGTTCTGGTAAATCGATGGTCAATCCATCATAGCCAATGAGAATGTGCCCGGCCAGGGTCTTGTCATGCTCCATCAGCCACAGGTCCAGTTCATGGCTCAAATGGATGAAGATCGCCTTCCGGGCTCCGATGACGTCCACGCATTCCAGGGCGCGTTTCACATCGTTGTGATTGCGCGGTGGTCTTTCCTGGGGTGGATAACAACAGTCAAGGACTATGCAATCAGGCCGCCACTGCTTCAGAAACTTCGTGCTGTCGGGCGGCAGGCCGATGGTGTCGCAAAGATACGCAATCCTTGCACCGCCTGCTTCTAGGCAGTAGCCGAAGGTTATTTTGGAATGAATCATCGGCACAGGGGTAACCGTCACGTCACCCATCAGAGTCGGTTCGAATTTCTGTAACCAGTGAAACCTCAGCAATCCGCTGTTTTTATACAGATCGGCACAACCTTCCGGGTCGGGAGGGGACCAGACATCAATCTGCTTCCCCATGCCCCATCGGAGGTGAAACAGACCCTGAACATGATCGGGATGATAGTGGGTGAGCAGGATCGATGATAGCGTCCCCGCAGGGAAACGTTCGGCAAGATCGGTCAATCCCGCGTCGATCAAGAGTCGTGTTCCGCCTGTTTCAACAAGCGCCGTGCTTGGCCGCCGAATGAAACGCGGATCGAGCCTTGCCCGTTCACAGGCCGGACAATGGCAGCCATAAAGCGGCACACCGCCGGCGTCGCCCGTTCCCAGCAAGACTAAACGCAAACCATCGGTGTTGTTCCGTGTCTTCGGCTCATCCAAGGTGTCATGTCCTGGATCAATTTCCCCGGATGTTGGATGAATGTCTGAGTTCAGTGTGCTCATGAACAAATACACATGTCGGACTGTAAACAGTCATTCACGGAATAATGCAGGATGAGACCAATCAACGTATCACCACCTTCGTGAAGCTGTCCGTCGTTATTGACCTTGAGACAGCCCACGAAGGCGTCTGCAAAAACCTGGTGACGCTGCAATCGTTTTTCGACCTGTTCTCTGGTCTCGCGGCCCCGGCTCAGGAGCCGTTCCCGGAGCACGTCCGGGGAAACCTCGATCAAGAGCGGCACCACATCTCCATAGCGACTGACCACGTGGGGCAGATATTCGCGTGAACCGTTCACGATTACGGTCGCGCCGTTTGCCAGCCACTGGTTGATTTCGATGCCGATCCCGTAATGATGGCCGTGGCTCTGCCAATGAAGCGCGAATAGCCCGGCCGCCGCGCGCGAGGCGAATTCGTCCGGGGAGAGCGACACATGGTTCTCTCCTCCGGCGTCCGCAGGACGAGTGATATAGCGATGGGCGAAAACGATATTGGGGTGCCTGGCAAGTTTTTCCCGGGCGTAACGCATCAGGCTGTCTTTACCGCTTCCCGATGCCCCCATGACGTACATGAGTCGGTTTTTCATTGCAGCCCCTCACGCATGATCAAAATACGCTGAGAGTATGGAGGTACCTCCCACCCAGACTTTTTCCGCCTGCGGCAGAGAGCCGAGCATCTTTACGACAACAAGATCCGCGCGCTTGCCAATCGCTATCTCTCCGCGATCAGCCAGGCCTGCGGCGCGCGCAGGATTGACGGTCACCATGGCCACTGCCTGGCAGAGGGAAATATCCGTAAGGGCTGGAAGACGCATGATGGATGGCAGCAACGCCGCTGGGGAATAGTCGCCGCAGAGGCAGTCGGCCACCCCACTCTCGACCACGTCGAGAGCCCGCATGTTGCCCGACTGGGATTTTCCGCGCAGGATATTGGGCGCTCCGAAAAGGGTGGAGAGACCCTTTTCGCGAGCTGCGCGGGCGGTTTCCAGATTGATCGGGAACTCGGAAATGACCGCGCCCAGCCCCTGTACAGTGGTGACCTTGTCCGGCGAGTCGTCGTCATGGCTGGCGATGGACACATTATGCTTCCGTGCCTGCTCGGCCAGGGCCTTCATGCGCTCCATGGCTCCCTGCGCGGCCGCCAGTTTGCGTGTCATGATGGAGTCAAGCGAGTCCTCGTCGGTCTTGTAGGTGCGGGCGAGGTAATCGCGGTAGGTCTCCACGTCGCGGAACTGGCCTTGACCGGGGCTGTGATCCATGAAGGACATCATGTGGGCATCGCCGTTTTCGATGAGTTCAGACAAAACCGGGGGTGCGGTGTCATCGGTGACCTCATAGCGGACATGCACCCGATTATCGACAAGGGCATGGAGTTGCCAGGCTTGAACGGCGCGGGCGATCTCTGCGGCGAAGACGTTGTTGCGCACTCCCAATTCATGATTGGCAAAAGACAGGGCGTGAAATACCGTCGTAATACCGGCCACGGCGTTGCGTTTGTCCGCTTGGGCGCAGGCAAAATCGAGGGGAAAGTGCACGTTTGGCCTTGGTTCGATTTCCTTTTCCAGCGCGTCGCAATGCAGGTCGATCATGCCGGGGATAAGAAGCCTCCCGGAAAGATCGATAATTTCGGTATTTCTCGTATCATCCGGATCAAGGGCGGCAATGCGGCCGTCCTCTATTAAAACGGCGATGTCGTCACGCACTTCGGTTGGGAAAACCACCCGGGCATGGATCAGCAAAGTTCGCTTCATTGTATATTTCCCTCTGTTGTATGAAATTCCGCCCCTTGAGGCGTCAGTTCAACGACCCGGTCCGCGAGTCGGCGGACCAGTTCGGGGTGGTGGAAAACGGCCAGCATGGCGACTCCCTTGGCCTTGATGGCTGAAAGAAGATCGATGACGCGTTCGGTGGTCGCCGGATCAAGACTTGCCGTGGGTTCGTCAAGCAAGAGCAGACGCGGTCTTGAAATGAGCCCGCGCGCCAGGTTGACCCGTTGCTTTTCTCCTCCGGAGAATGTGGCGGGCGGCACATGCCAGAGGCGCTCCGGGACATTGAGAAGACGCAGAATATCGGCGGCGGCGTCACGGGCCGCTGCTTTTTTCTCGCCTCGAACGACCAGCGGCTCCCCGACCACATCCAAAGTGGCCTTTCGCGGCAGACAGTGGAGGAACTGGGTCACAAACCCGATATCACGCTTCCTCAGCTCCAGTATCCGGTGATCCGACGCCTGCGCCAGATCGGTGGTATGCCCGTCCTCGGCGTGATAGAGGATGCGGCCGTCGCGCGGAAGATAGGTGCGATAGACGCATTTCAGAACGGATGATTTCCCGCAGCCGGTCGGCCCCACCAGGGCCGTCATCTCCTTGTCGCAAACCGTCAGGTCGACCTCGGCGCAGGAAGGAATGAACGTTTTCTGCTCGTGCAGGAAAAATCGCTTGTTTAATTTTTCAACTGTCAAAATCGGTGTGTTCACCATGGTGCTCCTTATAATGCGGACGCTATAAGCTGCTGGGTATAGGCGTGCTGGGGGTCTTCAAGTATCTGGTCCGTCAACCCTGCCTCGATGATTCGTCCGTTTTTCATGACGATTGTACGAGTCGCCAGCAAGCGTATGACTCCAAGATCATGGGTCACCGCGATCATTGCCGTGCCGAGTTCCTGTTGGATTTCCAGAATGAGGTCGAGAATCCTGGCCTGGACCGACAGGTCGAGGCCGGTGGTTACTTCATCCAGAAAGAGGACAGGGGGGCTTGTGGACAACGCCTTGGCGATCTGAACCCGTTGTTGCATGCCGCCGGAAAACTTTTTCGGGGATTCATCCATCCGTTCGGGCATGACCTCGGTGCGGGTCAGCAGATCGCGAGCCCGCTCGCGAATTTGGCCGTAATGGGCAAGATCGCTCATGAGAAGCCGCTCGGCGATGTTGCCGCCCGCTGAAAAATTGAAATTAAGTCCAAGATGGGGGTTTTGATAGACGATGCCGAAACGATGATTGCGCAGCCACCTCTGCTCGGCGGCGTTTACGCTGAACAGGTCCCACTGGCGTTCGTCATCAAAAAAAACGGCCTCACCAAGTGATGGCTCTTCATCGAAAAAAAGCATTTTCACGATGGTTGATTTGCCGCTGCCTGATTCGCCCATGATGCCGAAAATTTCTCCGGCATGCAGATCAAAACTTATATTGGCGGCGGCCACAACGGAGCCGCAGTGGGAGCAGATGTTGCTGCCCGCGTCCGGCCCGGTGCTTTCAAGGCAGCGAGGGCACCCGGAGCCGTGAATCTTGCCAAGGTTTTTTACTCCAAGATTTTTTTTCATCGCGAAGCCTCATTTACGGCACTGTGTTGCGTGGACAACCGCTGATGGCAGTAATCCGAGTCGGAGCATTGATAGATCCGCTCGCCGTCATTGTTGGTGAATTCATCCAGAAAAGAATCCGTCGCGCCGCAACGGTGGCAGGATCGCCGCCGCCCCTGTGCGTCGGAAAAGTCCTCCGTCCTGAACGGTACGTCCTCAAAGACCAGGGGTTCCGCGTTGGTATAGGGCGGCACCGCGTATATCTTTTTTTCACGACCGGCCCCGAACAGAATCAGCGCGGGCGACTGGTGAAGCTTCGGTACATCGAACCGGGGAATAGGGCTGGGATCAAGCACGTAATGCCCGTTGATGCGCGTGGGATAGCGGTGCGAGATGGTGATTTCGTCGAAATGGACGATGTCCTCATAAAGTTTGGTCAGCAGCCGCGAATAATCTCCCTCGCCGTGCATGATCTTGCGCCGTGCTTCCGAAGGCTCGACAACGACCAGCGGATCTGGATATGGCACCTGCAACACCAGGGTTTGCGCACTCGTCATCCGCATTTCGGGGAAGCGGTGACGTGATTGAATGAGGGTCGCATCCTGTGTACGTTCCGTGGTGTCCACGCCAGGGCAGGTCAACTCGATAAAATGGCGCAGATTGACCGCGTTCACCGAATCATCCGCTCCCTGGTCGATGACTTTCAGGGTGTCGCCCCGACCGATAAGACTCAGGGTCAGTTGCAGGCCACCCGTGCCGAAACCACGTCCCATCGGCATTTCACGGGAGGCGTAGGGGGTCTGATATCCGGGGATGCAGATGGCCTTGAGAATGTTGCGTCTCACTTCCCGCTTTGCGTATTCATCCAGGAAACCGAAGCTGTATCCCGCTTCGTCCTGCGGCAATTCATAATATGGGTTCATTTTTCGTTTCCTTGTTTTTGCTCCGCTTTCGCTTGTGTCGTGCGCAACCGATCCATGTCCGACTGGAACGTCACGTAATGCGGCATCTTGTAATGATTGGCGAAACCCATGGAATCAACGCCATCGATATGCAGGACAACAAACTCCGGATCTTCGGACGGATTCGCCGGACCTTCCTTCATCCCTTTTTGCAGGGCGCGATCCAATATCGCCATGCTGATCGCCTTGGTTTCGTTGTGTCCGAAGCATGCTCCGTAGCCGAGCGTGAACACCGGCTTGCTCTTGTTGTCGCTGTTTTCGTACATGGCAACCACCTCGCATTCCGTGATGAGCACTTCCCCGGCCTCAATCTCTTCTCCGGTTATTGGATGGGGCAGGAAAACCGGGAGGTAGCCCACGCGCAGCTCGGCGATGGTCGGATGGACATCGCCATAGCCGCGCATGTTGGAATAGGCCAGGGCCAGCAGGGAGCCGGTCTCCGCCCTCGCCATGCTCGCCAGAATGGCCGAGCGGGGAATGGGGAAAATGAGCGGTTCCCGTGTGATATCGAAGGGCTCGATGGCGCGGGCGGGGTCCTGGGGCAGCAGACCCTCGTTTCGCAACGCATCCACAACCTTGGAAAAGGTTTCGGGCAGGGCGCTGGTCGGGGTTTCGCCCATGAATTTGGCGGCGATTCCGCGAAAAATATCGGGAGCTTCGTCCGCCAGATCGATGCGCATGAGCCGTAGCGCGTAATCAAAGGTCGCACCCAGCATCTGTCCGCCGGGTATATCCTTGAACGCGCTGGAAATGCGGCGTATGACGCGCATGCGATTGGTTTCCTGTACCGGAGTGGCCAGCAGACGTGGCTTGGTGGAGCGGTAGGCGCGCAGGGCAAAGGCCGCCTCAAGGGTATCTCCCTGCATCTGTTTAATCGCCAGGGCGGCAAGGCGCGGATGATACAGCCCGCCTTCGGAAACGATGCGGGACGTGAGCAGACGCAGTTGATTCTCGATGGCGGACAGGGAAAGAGGAACGCCTTGTTCCCCTTCGGCGGTGCGCAGTGCTTCCATCGCTTCCAATGAACCCTTGATGGCGATGCCGCCCCCTTTGATTGCTACATATCCCATGACTGTCCTTCCTTTATCGTGATCCGCGTGGTACGGGGGATGGCGATGACACTTGCCGCATCAAAGAGAATCATGTCCACGCCCAGCGGAAACGCTCCGTTCCACCCGCTTCGTTTGCTCATCCATTCCGGGTTGAGCCCCGAGCAGGCGACTTCATTCTCGGACTGAATCCCGGGGCCTCGCATGATCAGGGATTCGCCCCGGCCGATGTGGGTAACGCCCAGGATGACGGTCGCTCCCATCTCGGGGCATTCTAGAGAACCAAGAGCGGGGGAAAACTTCGGGGCGACATCGCCGCGAGCGACAATGAATCTCGCCTTTTCCGGTGCTTCCTTGATTGTTTCGAGTTTCGGCCAGTCCTGGTCGTCAATCAAATAATGCGGATCGGCGACGGTTACTTCTCCATCGGTCAGAGTCGCCAGAATCAGGCGCAGTACCATGTTGTCATGGCCTTGACCCTCCGGCAGCATCGTTTCAAGCGAGCCGGGGAAGGCGAAGGCGTTCATCAGTTGGCGAAAAGCCTTTTGCTGTATGGCTGGTTCCCATACGGATGATTGTGGTTTGCAGATTGGTTGAATCTTCATATCTCATCGTCCTCAGCGGTTTCTTCCAGCAGAGCGAAGTCCACGCGGGTGCGGTCAAGGATCACACGACGCGAAGCTTCGCTACGCGCGAGTCGAAGCGCGCCTTCCTCAAGTAAATGCTCGATGGTTTCGTGTCCGTTCAATCGGTTGGCGAGCATGGCGTCCAAAATGGCGACGTCTCTCGCCAGGCTCGCCCGGTCGTCAAGAATCTGGGCCGCGCCCGCGCCCTTTTTGCCGTTTTTATCGATGACCGTGACCTGGGCGCGGGACAGCGGAGTTTCCCCGATGTAATAGGGTTCCGCCAACGCCCCGTCGCGCAATTGCAGGAGCGCCAGACCCGACTGGGGCAGGGCCTGATCATCGACCCGGCACGGCTCCGTAAGGGTTCGCACAGCTTCTGTAATCTGTTGCGGCGGCAGTGATAAAAATAAACGCGGCCAGTCACGGCGTGGATATGATGTGGAATCGGTCATGTGAGTTTTCCTCTCAACCAGGTTGAAAAATAATCAAAAACGAGAATGACGCTCAGAATCACCAGGATCAGGGCGGCGGATTCATCGTACTTGAACAGTCGTAAGGTATCGTGGAGGGCGAGACCTATGCCGCCCGCTCCGACCAAACCAAGCACTGAGGCCATGCGGACATTCCGGTCCATGATGTAGAGGGTGAAGCCGATGGCTTCGCGCAGAATGGAAGGCCAGCCCGCATACATCACAACCTGACTTCTGCTCGCGCCGGTCGCCTGGACCGCCTCGACAACGCCCTTGTCGATACGCTCCAGGTTTTCGGCGAAAAATTTCCCCAGGAATCCGGCGGTATGAACACCAAGGGCCAATGCACCGGGAAGCGGGCCGAGACCCAGGGCCGCCACGAAAATAAGAGCCAGCAACAGATCGGGCATGGCGCGGAGAAGATTCAGTGTTTCGCGGGCAATCCGGTATGTCACCCTGCCGGGCGTCAGGTTGCGCGCCGCGAAAGGGGCCAGTATAAAAGCCGTGATGAACGCGATGAGCGTGCCCCACAAGGCCGTCGCGATGGTCTGGGCCATGAGTTGTAGATATCTAGACAACTCCGAAAAGTCCGGTGCCGTATAGCGGCTGAAATATTCAGCCATGTCCTCCACGCCATAGAGCAGCGTATGGAAGGAAATATCCAGGTCGAAAACGATCAGCCACAGCAGGGCAATCCATAGGGAGAACCAGATCGGCGCAGGGTTGAACGGTTTTTTTGGGGGTGGCGTTGAGAGTTTTTTCATTTAAATCACCCTCGCCCTGAAATGGCCGGATAGACGATCCAGCAAAGCTACGATGAGGTATATGCCCAAAGCGATGCCGAGGATTCGGTCATAATCGAACAGTCGCATCGCCATGACCATGTCATAGCCGACACCACCCGCCCCGACCAGACCAAGAATCGCCGCAGCGCGGAGATTGTGATCGAGAATGTACAGCGTCGAACCGATGAAATCAGGCATGGCCTGGGGGAGGTAGGCATAGGTTCGGACCTGAAGCCATCCGGCCCCATGCGCCTCGACCCCTTCAATGGGTTTGGCATCGACCACCTCGATGCTCTCGGCAAAAAACTTGCCCATGAAGCCGACCGTCACGAATGACAGGGCCATGACGCCAGGGAGTGGGCCGAGGCCGACCGCCGAGACGAAAACCAGCGCCCAGACCAATTCCGGCAATGCCCGCATGAACGAAAGCAAGCTTCGCGTAACGTGGAAAACCACCGGGTGGGGGCTGGTGTTTTTCGCCGCAAGAAAGCCAAGGGGCAGGCTGATTACCAGGGCTATGCTCGTGGCAAGCAGCGTCATTTCGATGGTCTCCAGCATTTTCCTCAAAAGTTCGGGCAAATACTCAACGTCCGGCATGACGAGAATGTTGCCAAGAAAGCTCAGGAGGCGGGGAATGGACGCCACCAGACGCAGAGGGTCGATTTCCGCGATGGGAGCGGCCCAGGCCAACAAACTGCTGACGACAACGAAAGAAATCACGACCGCGAAAGATGGAAGCCCGTTACGCGTAGGCCAGCAAAGGGGCAGGCTGTTGTTCATCATTGGCTTCCTTCTTGGTGTGATAGATTTGGTCAAGTGTGCGCTGATCAAGTTCATTGGGATGACCGTCAAAAACGATTTGCCCCGCATTCACACCGATGACCCGGGAGGCAAAACGTTTGGCCAGATCCACCTGATGCAGATTGACGATAACGGTTATTCCGTCGCGGTCACAGATCTCCCGCAGGAGTTGCATGATTTCTTCACTGGTCACCGGATCAAGGCTTGCAACCGGCTCGTCGGCCAGCAGAACCCGGGGCTGTTGCGCCAACGCCCGGGCAATCCCCACGCGCTGTTGCTGCCCGCCGGAAAGCCTGTCGGCCCGATCCCAGGCGCGATCAAGCAGACCTACCCGGTCGAGGGCCTGAAAAGCGTGATCCATGTCGTTTTTGCGAAAGAGATACAGCATGCTCCCCACCCAGGAGCGGTATTTTAACCTGCCGGTCAGTGCGTTGGTCATGACGGACAGGCGGCTCACGAGATTGTAATGCTGGAAGATGATCCCCACGTCGCCGCGCACCTCTCTCAGATTCAATCGGTTGACGACCCGATCCGCCACTTTCACCTCGCCGCTTGTCGGCAGCTCCAGCCCGTTGATCATCCGAAGCATGGTGGATTTGCCCGCTCCTGAAGGCCCGATGATAGCCGTCAGGCTACCTGGCGCGAAGTCAACGCTAACGCCGTGCAATGCTTGAAAACCATTGCCGAATTTCTTTGTAACCCCTTGCAGGGAAATGCTTGCCATTTGCTGGCCTCCTTATAAAGAAGGATGTCGCGCCGCATTCGCGCGGCGCTGCATCCGTAATTTGTTGTCTGAGCGAGTTGCTGTGGAATTACTTAAGCAATTTCTTTTTCTTCAACCCAAGCTCCCGCACCATGTCCCGGACGACCTGGTAGTCAGCAGGAGTTACGGCGACGTAATGGCTCAACTCACCGTAGCCCGTGACCTGGATGTCCTTATGGGCACCCAGAATCGCATCCCGGATCTTGACTTTCAGATCTTCGGGAAGATCCTTGCGGTAGCAAAGAGGTGAACCGGGCAAGGGATCGGATTCCAGCAGAACACGGTTCGTTTCCTTGGTGATCAGGCCTTTTTTCAACATTTTGCCGTAGGTGATGTCGTTGTCGGCGGCGGCATCCACGGTTTTGTTCTTGACCGCCAGTTCTGCGGCGTCATGGGAGCCTGCATAGGTGAATTTGCCGAAGAACTCCTGAGGCATCATGCCGGTGGCCTTTTTCACCATGAATGTGGGCATCAACCCTCCAGAAGTGGAAGCAGGGTCGACAAAGGCCACGTTTTTGCCCTTCAGGTCCTGAATAGTCTTGATGGCGCTGTCACCCGGAACGACAAAAATACTCTTGTAGGTGTGGGAGTCGCTGCCCTTGCGGATACCGGCCGCGAAGGCCTCCGCGCCAGCTTCCTGTTCGGCGAGGTAATAGGACAGAGGACCAAACCAGGCGATATCGACTCGCTTCTTGCGCATCGCCTCGATAACGCCGGTATAATCGGTGGCGGTAAACACTTTCACTTTTTGGCCGGTTTTTGATTCGAGATAGGCCCGCATCGGCTCGAACTGCTTGACCATCTCCTCGTTGTTCTCGGCAGGGATCAAGCCCATGATGAGTCCCCCGGCCATAGCCGGAACCGCAAGCATCGTGAATGCCGCCACTCCCGCGCAAAACGCGCCGATTTTCTTCATAAACACTTTCATCTTTCTCTCCTTATCTGGTCTAGTTATCTAGACATGTTCAGACCGCCCAAGCATGTCATGGCAAATGAAAATACGCGACTCATGTTAGCTTTGTGTGCCGCATGCGTTACAAATTGGTTAAATATTCACCTCCACTGGTTGGCTTGTCTGGCACCCCGGTGGGGCACCCCGGTGGGGTTCGTTCTCGCCTTTCACACTTTTCGAAAAACCCTTGTGCCACGGTGGGGAAAATTGGGGGTAACCCCGGGGGGCTGACGTTTACCTCATCTCTGCCAGGAGGCGAGATAAATAAACAGGTTGAATTGCAAGTATTGTCCGTCAGGGGATTGTCCCCTCCCGACCACATCTGTGCAACTCTGCAACTACGTCCCTCGACCTGATCCTCCGTTAGGTGAAGGTGTCTACTTTAGCGGGGGAAAGTCAAGGGCGGCTCCACCGCTTGGTTAGGCTCTGTCCTCCCTTTGCTCAGCTGATCGCCTATTCCGGTGAAACTGAACACCTGTTCCGCTTGAAACTGCACACTGAATCCAGGGCAAACTGAACAGTAGTCGGAGCGTAGCGACGCTGGTGTTTTCTTTTTACCCTAAGTGTTCAGTTTGGTGCAATGGATTTGCTTGTTTTCTCATAGATTCTTCTTTCAGATTGATTTTGTGAGCGTTGTGTATGATCCGATCGAGAATGGCGTCGGCGATGGTCGGATCCCCAATGGCCTCGTGCCACGCTTCGACGGGTAATTGGCTTGTGACGATGGTTGATTTTTGTCCGTACCGGTCTTCCATGAGTTCGAGCAGGTCGTGTCGCTGGCTGGAGTTCATGGGCGCCATACCCAGATCATCGAGGATGATGAGGTTGGTTTTGGCCCATGTCATCATCAGTTTTGGATACCTGCCGTCCGCTTTGGCTATGGCAAGTTCTTCGAACATCTTTGTCATGCGCCTGTAGAGGGCTGAGTATCCTTCCAGGCACGCTTTATGGGCCAAGGCACACGCCAGATATGTTTTTCCAACGCCTGTGGGCCCTGTGATGATGAGGTTCTGGGCCTTACTGACCCATTGGCACCCCGCCAGTGAGAGGTGCAGTGGACCCCAATGTCAAGACCACTTTCCTTTGAACTTAAGGTGTATCCTCTCCGTGTAAGAGGCGGAGCGCT
>JARGFZ010000059.1 GCA_029210965.1 bacterium
CCAGGTTGAGCCATTTACCATTAGCGCCCTCACTTCCCTCAACTTGCGGCTCGTCTCTCGTAATAGTGCCTTCCCCACAACGCTCCCGGAACCGTTATTGTCCAGCATATGCCTGAGACTTTTACCAAAGCTTTCGCAAGCCGTCTGAACACCATCTGCAAGGTCACAGTCAAGGAAGCCGAAAACGGCGATAGTGTAATCCAGGGAAGAGTGTTGATAGCTCCGGGTAACCTTCATACACTGCTGAAACGAAGCGGAGCCAGGTATTATGTCGAGGTGAAGACCGGACCCCTTGTATGTCGGCACAGACCATCTGTAGATGTTCTGTTCCGGTCAGCGGCAAGGTACGCCGGCAGCAATACCATAGCGGTGATATTGACAGGGATGGGGGATGACGGAGCCCGCGGGATGCTGGAGATCAAGGAAGCAGGCGGTTTCACTATCGCCCAGGACGAATCAACATGTGTTGTTTTCGGCATGCCAAAGGAGGCGATCAAGTTGGGTGCGGTTCACAAGGTGACCGCTCTCGATAGTATCCCGGCAGTCGTACTCAAAGCGGTGACCGAGTCCAACAATTGACAGGGTCGCAAAAAGTCCGTTATCGGCTTTTTGCTCCCCGGAAAGGGAAAAGCGCGGTTTTCCCTTTCCTCACAGATCAATGACTTTTTGCGAAGTCATCAACAATTGATCATGGAATGCTCGTTAACAATGATGAAGAATGTAAAGATCCACATCGGTGAGATCTACACTTCCTCGGAACCCACAGTTATTGAGACAATTCTTGGGTCTTGCGTATCGGTGTGCCTGTACGACCCGGTAATAAAAACCGGTGGAATGAACCACATCCTTCTTCCCGGGAAAGCTGACCTGGAAAAGTTTGATGACACGACCCGTTACGGCATCAACGCCATGGAGGTACTCATTAACAGCATGATGAGGCTGGGTTCCAGGCGAAACAACATATTTTCGAAGATCTTTGGGGGCGCCCACATTATTAAATCGATAGACAGGCATATGTCACCAGGCCCCAGGAATGTTCGGTTTGTTGAGGAGTTCCTTGAACTGGAGGAGATCCCTATCATCAGCAGAAATACAGGCGGCAATAACGGACGGAAGATCCTGTTTCACACCCACACCGGGGACGTATTCCTCAAGACCCTGGCCAACCCCTCCTTTGAAGCAGTTGCGAGGGAGGAAAGCCATTATACCAGGTTGGTTAAAAGCCTTCTTGATACACCGGCGGATGTTGAGCTCTTTAATAATAAGGGTTAATATACCCGAGCGGATAAGTGAAGAACAAGAGCCGCAAGGCCCTTCATTTTATCATCTGTTCAATTGGAATTTACTGAAATGAATGGAGAAATAACTGTGAGCGAATCGAAGAAAAACATACTGATCGTGGATGACTCCATAACAGTCAGGCAGCTGCTGAAACTCATTTTACTAAAGAGCCTGAAATGTCAGATTACTGAAGCACAGGACGGTCTCGAGGCGATAGAGATTCTTCAGGATGCACCCTTTGATCTTGTCATTACCGATATCAATATGCCCAACATGGACGGGCTTTCTCTGGTCAGCAAGGTCCGCAGCGAACTGGAACTCAAGGTGCCCATAATCATTATTACCACTATGGGAAAGGAGGAAGACAGGGATAAAGGCCTGGTGCTCGGAGCCGACTCTTCTTTAACGAAGCCCTTTAACGGCCCAAACGTTGTAAAAGCTGCCTCAGATCTGCTGCGATAAAGGCCTTCGATACAGTTGGTCCCCGCGGATCCGCTCAACGAATAATATCAAGTACAAAATACTTCCTTAAAATCCTGAATAACATCTACCCGGCTATTGTCCTTTTTCTTGACTGACGAGCTCAGAGATATCATATTCACAGGCAGTGGGGGAGTGGCGGAACTGGTAGACGCACAGGACTTAAAATCCTGGGGCGGTAACGTCGTGAGGGTTCGAGTCCCTCCTTCCCCACCAGTCTTCGTTCAAAACGACGAAGACTGCCACGGCGTAGCTGGTAAGCGAAGACGGGCATAATTTGGCTTGCGATGGCGTTCGTTTCGAACTACGCCTTGGCAAGCCGTTTGTCGCGGAGTAAGGGACGAGACCTTGACCGAAGGTCAAGGTGAGCCTGTCCTGAGTATAACGAAGGAAGTCCCTCCTTTCCCACCACTCGACGCACAAAAAGGCCCAACCTATTCAATCATGCCTTTTTGTTTGCTCGTGGCAGGCCACATTTCGACAGGCGCGTGTCACGAGCAGCGGAGAGTAGTCCCGAGCAAGGTGCTGAATATCTATGCACCGCGTCGAGGGGCACCAGCCAACAAAATGGAACAAGTTGCCAATTTTCGTTAGAGTTCAGCGTTCCGGGTTCCGCGGAGGGACGAGAACAAGGGAAATTATTCCTTTTCCAGGACACCTGGTTTCCCAATGACCCATGATAAATATCATACGGGGAACATGGGAATTATAAAACGGCATTATATCTTGACAATCAGTTCTGTATAAATATAATTTGCACTGGTCATTGAGGGCTGGAGGCGAATGGGGGGTAGCCCCCATTTTTTATCGCCGGAAGGCTCTAAATTGATCTGACGACTGGTCTGACCTCTCATTTTACACCATGTACTTTGTACGATCATGCGCCAAATGCGCTTATACTGCGAATCTGGTTGTAGAATGACAACATAATGGAAAGGAGAAACGGCGATGGCGCCACCGAAACTACCTTTAACCAATGAGCTTGGCTACTACGAGATCCGCATGGAAAGCATCGGCGGTATGGGAGCCAACCTGGCAGGACAGATCCTTGCTGAGGCCTGTATCCTCGAGATGGGTTACAATGGAGTAAATTTCGCCAGTTATGGATCGGAGAAGAAGGGGACTCCGGTGAAATCCTTCATAAGGCTTTGCCCCGGAGACGTGGAAGTTACAGACAACTCACCTGTTGAGCATCCTCATATGCTCGCTGTTTTCGCAGAAGCCCTTCTCGGTTCCGTGCCCCTCACACAAGGTTTCAAGAAGGGCGGGGCCGTGGTCGTCAACACCACCAAAACCCCTGAGGAGATCATGGAACTCATGGAGCTTCCAGGCTGCCGGCTGTTCTGCGTGGACGCCATGAAAATATCCATGGAGGAGAAGGTACCTCTTAACACGGCCCTTCTGGGTGCAATTGCAAAGGCTTCCGGGTTTATCGATCCCGAAGCCATTAAAAATGTGATCAAGGCCAAGATCGGTAAGCGTTACCCTCATCTCGTTGAGGGGAATATGAACGCCTTCGATCGTGGGTTTAACGACATTCGTGAAGCTGATTACTGCTCATTGGAGAATTACCCGGAGGTGCCGTTCCACAGGACTCAGCCGGGACTGGGTTATATGAACGAGCCCATAGGCGGCATAATTACTAACCCCGGCAACACCGTGCTGAAGAACCACGGGGCATCCCGTACCGGCTACATCCCACTGTGGCATGGGGATAAATGCATCCACTGCGGGGATTGTGATCTGACCTGCCCTGATCACTGTATGGTCTTCGAGTTCAGGAAGGACGATAAGGGCAAAGACAACGCCTTTATGCTGGGTGTGGACTACCAATATTGTAAAGGGTGTCTGAGGTGTGTGGAAATATGCCCGGTCGAGGCCCTTACCACTGAGGTTGAATCCGATCAGGATGTTAATCAGCTGCGCGCTGATCTGAGGAGGGTGCTATGAGTTCCACCAAGACAGCCAAGAAACTCTCTGGTCCTTATCCGCAAAAGGTGGATCTGCAGGACGGAAACGCCATGGGTGCTCTATCGGCCATGCACATCAACTTCGATCTGGTCGGATACTATCCCATCACCCCGTCAACCCAGGTAGCCGAAACCCTTGATGCCCTCAAAGCGGCCGGGAAGCACGATATCACTATGGTTCCTGGCGACGGTGAGCACGGAGCTGCTGGAATATGCTTCGGGGCTACGGCCGGGGGGGCACGTGTTTTCAACGCCACCTCCGCCAACGGCCTTCTTTACGCCATGGAGCAGCTTCCTGTTCAGGCAGGCAGCCGCTTCCCCATGGTACTGGACATCGCCTGCAGGGCGGTTTCCGGGCCCCTGAACATCAAGGGCGACCACAGCGATATCATGATGGCGCTCAATACCGGGTGGATTATTCTGATGGCCAAGGACCCGCAGATGGTCTACGACATGAACATTATTGCCGTTAAGCTCGGTGAACATCCTGATGTCCGCCTCCCGGTGATCGTTGCCTACGACGGTTTCTTTACCAGTCACCAGAAGAGAAGGGTTCATTACTTTGAGGACCCACAGCCTATTCGCGACTGGCTGGGTGACAAGGTCCAGGCGAACCACGCCCTGGATCCGGCAAACCCCGTCACCATCGGACCTTACATGAACGAGCCGGACCTCATCAACAACAAGAAACAGCTTTCCATGGCCATGGAGGCCGCCTATAAGGCCCTGCCAGGCGTTTATAAAGAGTACGCCCAGCTTTCAGGGCGCGATTACTCCATCCTCAACAGTTACCAGATGGAAGATGCCGAGACGGCCATGTTTGTCCTCAACTCTGCCTTCGACACGGCAAAAATAGCTGTAGACAGGCTCCGGGAAAAGGGTGAGAAGGTCGGCGCTGTTACCGTTACCGTCATCAGGCCATTCCCCCTGAAAGAGCTCCAGGGTGTTTTTTCCGGGGTCAAGACCCTTATGGTCGGTGATCGTGCAGACAGCTACGGAGCCTGGAATGGCAACATGTCCATGGAGATCAAGGCTGCTCTCAAAGACGATCCTGACAACCAGACAAAGGTTCTTAACCGAATCTACGGTCTTGGAGGGTTGGACTTCTACGTGGAGGATGCCCTGGAGATGTTCGAAGAGGCCCTGGAGGCGAACCGGACCGGCAAGGTCAAGGTGCCTTTCGAATACCACGGTGCCAACCCCGGCGACCCTTCCGTCAGCATGGAGCGATTGGTCGAACCCCTGACAAAAGAAGAGCAGTCACCTGGTATCCATCGCATTGAGGAAAAGGATGGTGAGCTGCTTCTTAAGGGGTTCAATAAAAGAAAACTTGCTGCCAAACCAAAAAGGATACTTCCGGGGCATGGCGCATGCCCGGGCTGCGGCATTTTCCCAAGCCTGAACATCTTCATGAAGGGTATCGAGGGAAACGTCATCGTCCAGTTTCACACCGGGTGCGCCATGGTTGTGACTACGGGTTACCCCTTCAGTTCCCACCGTATTACTTACCTGCACAACCTCTTCCAGAATGGATCCGCCACCATGAGCGGTCTGGTGGAAGCCTACCACACTCTCGTTAGAAAAGGTCGTCTCCCGGGAGATGAGGAGTTCACCTTCATCATGGTAACCGGCGACGGCGGACATGATATCGGTATGGGACCCAGCATCGGAGCCGCGATTCGGGGTCACAAGATGATCCTCATTGAGTACGACAATGAGGCCTACATGAACACCGGGACCCAGCTCTCATTTACAACCCCTCTCGGTCATCAAACCTCCACATCCGGTGTTGGTCCCGGGGAAAGAGGTAAGTCTTTCCACCACAAGGACACGGCCCAGATCCTGGCAGCCTGCCATATTCCTTACGTGTTCACAGCTGTGGAAACCCAGCCCCGGGACATGGTGAGAAAAGCAGCAATAGCCCAGGAAATGGCAGGTGAGGAAGGGTTCGTTTTTGGGAAGCTCCTTTCCGTTTGTCCCCTCGGTTGGAGGACTGTGGAGAAGAACTCCGTTGACATCATCCAGAAGGCTGTAGACAGCTGTTTCTTCCCCCTTTACGAGGTGCGTAACGGGATAACAAGCATTACCTACAACCCTGAGGACAAAGACAAGAAGATTCCAACGATTGAATGGCTTAAAACCATGGGCAAAACCCGCCACCTTACCAAGGAGGACAACGCCGACCTGGTTGCCGAGTTCCAGAAAGAGGTTGATCGAAGGTGGGCACGCCTGAAGGCGATGAACGACAATCCACTACTGTAATTAAAAAAGGGGAGCTTTAAGCTCCCCTTTTTTAATGGATTGAGAATTACGAATTGAGGATTGAGAATCAAATCCGGAATCCTCAATCCTGAATGCTCAATCACTGCTCCTCAATATCAATTTCTTTCCCTAACAGAAAATTTATCCTTTTCAGCAGGGTGTCCGGATCGAAGGGTTTCATGAGGTAGGCGTTGGCACCTGCACTAACCGCTTCCTGCATTTGGTTTTCCTGGCCCAGTGCACTTGCCACGATGACCGGTATCTCGCGGGTAGCCATGTTTCGCCTGATGATCTTCAGAAAGTCAATTCCGTGAATGTTAGGCATCCTGATGTCGAGAACGATCAGAGAGGGGAGGCGAGAGTGCTTCGGGCCGTAGATCCGGTTCAGGCCCTTAAGGCCATCCTTGCACATTTCCACCGTGTATCCGCCGTCAATGAGGATTCGCCTTAGTAAAAACAGGTAATCCTCATCATCGTCTACCAGCAGTATCGACGGGGATATAGCGGAAACCTTCTTCGGCTGATTATCGGGAACGAACTCCACTGATCTCTCTGTTTCATTCCCGTTGTTAGGAGAAGTGTCCAGAGCCTTTACTTCGAAATAAAAGGTGCTGCCGACCCCTTCCTCGCTTTCGACCCAGGCGCGACCCCCCAATATCTGTCCTATCTTATGTACGATGGCAAGACCAAGACCGGAACCTTCGTAACTGCGGGTTGTGGATATATCAACCTGGTAAAAAAGGTTGAATACTTCATTGGCCTGGCCCTTGGGTATCCCCACACCTTCGTCGGAAACGGAAAGAAGCAGGCCCCTGTGGCTTGGCGCTGCCTTGATCGTGATCCTGCTGCCCCCTGAAGAGAATTTCAGTGCGTTGCTCAGGAACTGCTGTATTACCTGGAGTATTTTGATCCTGTCCGATGTAAAGTTGACCACTTCCCGGGATACTTCTATGCTGATGTCGTCCTTTCTGCCCGGTATCTCCGTAGCCATATTGTCCACTACTTCATTTAGAAGTTCCTGGACATCGAACTCTTCTGCAGACAGGTCGAACATACCTCGCTCAAGCTGAGATAGTTCAAGAATGTTGTTAATGATGGATTCCAGTTTAACTGACTCTTCGAGACAAGTGCCCACAACATCCTGTAAACCGGAGTACACGGGTCCCAGGTCGCCATCCCTCATCATGGTAAGATAGCCTTTGATGACCGTCAGGGGGGTCCTCAGTTCATGGCTGACAAGGCCCATGAAATTCTTTTTGTATTCGTCCGCGATCATGAGGTTTCTAAACATCTCTTCCTTGCGTTTGAGGAGGTCTCTAACGCGGTCTCTTGACCTTTTCAATTCCACCGTACGTTCCTCAACACGATCCTCCAGATCCCTGATAAGCGCTTGTTGCCGGGTATCCATTAGACGAGAGGTCAGGTGTCCATAACGGTAGAAAAGACCGGCAAAAACAAGGATTAATATGAGGTGTGTGATGCCGGAACGAAACGTCTCGGAAAGCAGGTTACCCTTCAATGGCCGGTAATCCTGGTAAATCTCGTAGGCGCCCAGGATCAAGCGGGTTTCAGGATGGATAATGGGAACATAGGTTTGCAGCATTGGGAACGGGGCCTTTTCACCATATATTTTTTCCTGATAACCGGGGGTTGCAACGCTGGATGAACCGGTCCCACCAAGTGCAAGGGTCAGATGATCGTTATTCTTTACTTCCAGGCCTATGACATCCTTGTCCAGTGAAAAGACGATGATCTCATTTCGGTTGAATATCTTTATGTTAAGGAGGGCAAAGCTGTTGATGAGGTCCACAATACTTTCATTGTACTGTTTGAAATAATCGGAACTCTCCAGGCCGGCACGGAGATCTCCCTCCAAAAAGAGCTGATGGCTCAAGTGCTCGGCGGTACGCTGGGCATAGGATTCAGATTGTATAATTGCGGCATTGAGGGCAGTTCGATAATCGCTCACCGTTATGATAACGGTTGCCGTTAGGATCAGAAAAAGTGATATAATCAAGTATCTTTTATGAGTCATAAGAGGGGTTGTTCAAAACTCTAAATGGTGTATACAAAATCAGGTATAAATGGCTGTCGCTTATGGCGAGTTTGTGAATAATAATACATATCTGGTAATAGTATCAACAAGTATTATTGCAGGAATCCCCTTTTTATCGGGGTTGAGAGCGGATAGACCTTGACACTTTGTGTGGACATCTGTTATCCAAAAACCAAGGGTGCAAACTACGGAAATCCCGTTATACATTCAATTCCCATATTTAAAGGAGGAAGAGATGAACAGAGCTGAACTTATCGCAAAAATGGCTTTAGAGGCCGGAATCAGTAAAGCAAAGGCTGAATTAGCCCTTGGTGCTTTTGTAGACGGTATTGCAGGTGCTCTTAAAGATGGAGGAAAAGTTTCTCTGGTTGGATTTGGTACCTTTAGTGTCAGCGACAGGGCCGCTCGTGTAGGACGCAATCCACGGACGGGCGCTAATATTAATATTGCAGCTTCCAAGGTGCCCAAATTCAAGGCTGGCAAAGGTCTCAAGGACGCCATCAAATAATCTCTTCCTGTATTGTTTAAAAAAAGCCGGCCTACATGGCCGGCTTTTTTTATATAATGAATGGTGAATAGTGAACTGTGAATGGTTTAGTCATGAGGTTTTACTCTTCACCCTTCACATTTCACGGTTCACGTTATACTGAGTTCCTTCCATCCTCCTCCAGATCCTCATGAAGAGAATACCAAACACAATTACCGCAATACTTTGACCGATGCCAATCGACAGGACCATTGCCCAGTAGGGATGTGATACCAACCAATTGAGCATACTTGCTATGGTCCCGGTGGACGCTACTGTGCCAAAACCGAAATCTATACCTAGCAGGAAATAAAGGTATGCAGAGACGCCCAGTGCGTTAAAGATTACCGGGGGCAGGAAAGGGAGCACAGGCACTTTTCGCAAGCCGTAGGTGGCGTATCCAGCGGCAAGAGTGAGCAAAGGTCCGAATACGATGTCGGGAAGACCCATGCCCCCCAGAAGGTTTGCCAGGAGGCATCCTGTGTACAAGGCTACCGGCATGAGAGGGTCGTAGAGAGCCAGCATTGCCAATCCCTCTGAAATGCGAACCTGGATCGGCCCGTATCCAAGATTCAGTCCAGGCCCCAGAACGTTGGCCAGGTAGGTTAGAACAACATACAGGGAGGCAACGAGGGCCAGTCTGGTTAATCGTCGGGTGTGCATAGGATTTCTGCCTCAGGTATTTTTTTATGTAGTATAATAATCTAGATATCAGAGGCAGAAATCAGGGACAAGGGAAAAGGAACAAGGGACAAGTGTAATTCTGTTCAGTACTCAAGTACTTCAGTACTATACACCGGGGGTGTTTAATGATCGTTGCTGTTACCGGCGGAACAGGCTTTGTGGGCAGGGCGGTCGTTAAAGAACTGCTGGAAAGAGGCCACCAGGTCCGTATCCTCTCCAGGAAGGCCCCTGAGAGGCTCCCTGAGGGTGCCTCTCACGTTGTTGGCAGCGTTGTTACGGGGGAGGGGCTGGATTCGCTGGTGGAAGGCACAGAAGCGGTTATTCACCTTGTGGGTATCATTAAGGAAGTGGGAGAAAACACCTTCAGGGCAGCACACTATAACGGAACATTGAACATCCTTGCCGCTTCCGCAAGAGCTGGGGTGCCGCGCTACCTCCACATGAGCGCCATGGGGACCAGGAAAGATGCGGTGAGCCAATATCACATGACCAAATACGCTGCCGAAGAGGCCGTTAGGGCCAGTGGTCTTGGCTGGACTATCTTCCGCCCTTCTACCATTTTCGGGCCGGGAGACGCCTTCATTAACATGTTGGCCGCCGTTATGCGAAAATCACCCGTGATGCCGGTTGTGGGAGGCGGTAAAAATCTGATGCAGCCGGTTTATGTCAAAGATGTGGGGGCAGCCTTTCGAAAAGCCCTGGATTCGGATGTTCACATCGGCAAAACCTATGAGCTGGGAGGGCCGGACCTTCTTAACCTAAAGCAGATTCTTGTTAAAGTATCACATGTTATTGAATTGAAACGTTTATTTATAAGCATACCTTTGTGGGTCGTGTCGCCAGTTGTCAAAAGCGCGCAGCTTTTCAAGATCCCGCTGCCTGTCACCTCGGACCAGCTTATCATGCTCGGGGAGGACAATATCAGGACAGGTGGTGACCCGGTGGAGGAGTTGGGTCTCGATTGGACAGGATTTGAGGAAGGAATCAGGACCTATTTAGGTCCGAATAGGGAATAGGGAAGGAGGGAGGAGGAAGGTTTAAATCTTTCTTCATCCTTCGTCCTTCATCCTTCGTCCTTCCGGGAGAAGCCCCTTTTCCATTTTTTCGCTCATCACCAGGAAGGTTCCCCTTGCAGTGGCAACAATGTCACCATCCTCGTCGGTGACCATTCCGGAGGCCTTGAACTTCCTTTTTGACCACTCCTCCTCCTGGGCCACAGCTTTAAGCCGTTTTCCGGGAGAGGCGGCCTTTCGGAAGGTTACCTCCAGAGTGTGGGTGAGGAAGAGGCGGTCCCTGTTAAAGGCCAGTCTGCCCAGAACTTCATCGAGGAAGCCCATAATGACCCCGCCGTGGACCACCCCTTCATAGCCGGAGTGCTTGACGCCAGGGGTAAACATGCCTTCAACTTCACCTGTGTCGAGGGTCTGGAAGGTGGATTTCAATCCGCATTCGTTGTCAGGACCGCATACGAAGCAGCCGGAGAAGAGCAACTGGTCCAAGGGAACTCCTTTCAGTTGCAGTTTATCGTTAACAGTTTACGGTTCACGGTTAATTCGGGATCTTACAAGATCAGCAATACTTTTTTGACAAAGTGATCGTATTTAAATAATAGTAAAATCTGCCTGAACAATCATCTTACGTCACCCATTAACTGTAAACTGTAAACCGTGAACTGTAAACTTATCGTGGAGGAACCATGACGAAATACCTTGGCATCATCGGCGGGAGCGGACTTTACGAAATGGAAGGTCTTGAAAATATCGGCACGGAGACTGTATCCACGCCTTTCGGTGATCCTTCAGACAGCATCATCACCGGGAGTCTGGACGGCATGAAAATGGCTTTCCTGCCTCGTCACGGTAAAGGGCATCGCATAACACCATCGGAGATCAACTATCGGGCCAACATATGGGCCCTGAAATCCCTCGGTGTGGACACCGTTATATCGATATCGGCCGTAGGCAGTATGAAAGAGGAGATCGTTCCGGGGGACCTGGTTGTACCCCATCAGTTCATCGACCGTACCAAAGGCAGGGCATCCACCTTTTTTGGCGGCGGCATTGTTGGCCACGTAACTTTCGCCGATCCCGTGTGCCACTCTCTGGCTGGCGTAGTTGCCAAAGGGGCCGGTACAACAGGGGCAAAGGTCCACCAGGGAGGAACCTACATCTGCATGGAAGGACCACAGTTCTCCACCCGCGCGGAATCCAACCTTTACCGCACCTGGGGGGTCGATGTCATAGGGATGACCAACATTCCGGAGGCCAAACTGGCCCGGGAGGCTGAACTTTGCTACAGCACGTTGGCCCTGGCTACGGACTATGACTGCTGGCATGAGAGCGAAGATGATGTGTCGGTGGAAGCCATCCTCCAGATCATGCACCACAACGTGGAAAATGCCAAAACAGCTATCGCCTGGGTGGCCCGTAATTTGGCCGAAAAGAAGGCGTGCAGCTGCTCAGAGGCCCTGAAGTTTGCTATTGTCACCGACCCATCGGTGATCCCGGATAAAGTGAAGAAAGATCTGGGGCCGATCATAGGAAAGTACGTAAAATAAGAACGCAGCACACAGCACGCAGCACGCAGTTTGAACACCTTAAGCTAAATACTATCTAAATTCTGTTTTAAAACCTGTAATATGAATCCTTCGGAAGGAAGTTTGATGACTTCGCAAAAAGTCATCAATGCGCCCCGCGCGGGGCGCCCAAATCAGTGACTCGCACTGTAAGTCATTGATTTGTAAGG
>JARGFZ010000060.1 GCA_029210965.1 bacterium
GAAAGGGAAAACGACGCTTTTCCCTTTCCGTGGAGCGAAAAGTCCCGGATTGGACTTTTTGCGACTCTATCAAGTTTCAGGTTCAAAAACTTCAAACATCAAACCCCAAACTTCAAACGGCTATCATCAATTTCGGTTTGTTCCATCGGACCATACACTACACTTCCCAACCAGAAGGAAAAAAGACCTACCACTATACCGGCTACCACATCGCTAACATAGTGATAACGGTTGTATACGGTGGATATGCACAACATGGTGACGAAAGGGGTCATCCAGGCAGCCATTTTCTTACGGTAAACCCAGGCCAGAAGGAGAACCACCATAGCGACTGCCACGTGGGAACTGGGCATACAGCCGCCGTTGATGTCGCCCACCTCCATAATGTAATCCTGAAGGGCGGTGACAACATAACCCTCAAGGGGCCCTTTGTAAAGGTCAGACAGCACATAACGGGGACCGATAACCGGGAACAAAAAGAACCCGAGGTAGGATATGAAGAAGGCAGTAACAATGGAGAAGACAGTCCTTCTGAAGGCCATCAATTCTCCCCTGAAGTAGAGAGAGAGGCCCAGTACAGGGCCAAGCCAGTAATAGGAATGGTACGAAATTTTCATGATCTCGGTCAGGGGAGGACTGGCAAATCGCTCCAGCCACACGGAAGGGTGTATGCCCAGAAAAGCTTTCTCGAAACCGGTGATGAAGTGGTCCAGGTACATCCCGTGAATACCGAGGATATAACCATCGATCTGCTCGTAGAAATATCCCAGTACGATGGGGATATACCAGTATCTAAGGAACCTGATCACCGGGTGACTGTGCCCGGTGGAAAAGCGGAGCCATGGTACGATGAGCCCCGCGGCAAAGGAGTGGATCACGACGTAGGTCCACCATTTTTCCACGCCCTGATGAAACAGGGTGACGAGGACCGCCACGGTCACCAGGTAGATGACAAAGGCTGTGTCTTCAGGACGGAAAATGGCCTCTTTCGTCGACATCGATCCTCCATAATTCCAGGCAAGTTTGGGCAAAATCCTATCTTGATAGCAGATAGCCTTCCCGGGGTCAATTTCTCCTTCGCCCCAGGTTTGCCAGCCTTATGGAGAAAGGGGTGTGTCAAATCTCCTCGAATGGGTGATTTGACACAGGATAAAGGGGTCGTAACAGGTATATAGGGGAAGGCTAAAAACCAGAAACCGCGACTTTAAAGGGGTTTGGAGTAGCACTGATCTTACTCCGCCAAAGGAATAAATATTGCACTACACTTATTGCAGGTGATTCAAACGGGGTTATTAGGTTAAAACACACAATCTTGTTCAACACCCTCTTACAGATGGACCTCCGGGGGAAGCCCCGAGGCGGGAACCTCCTTCTTAAGCCCCCGCTGCAATTGGTGCAGCGGGGGCGCCTCCATAAAAAACCGATGACTCGATGTCATCGGTTTTTTATCTGGGAGAGACTTGATCCGTTTTTCCCCTGATAAATACAACTGCCAAATCCATTGCATCAAAATATGAATTGCGATGAACAATGTGATAGATGAAAGTATTGTGCCAATAAGACTTGCCAGAAACACATAGCCCGGACTATTCACGAGGTTCTTTTCCGTTCCGGCGGCGTTGCTGAGTCGTTCGCTTGTGCGGAATACTAAAGTATGCCTCCGCGCTCACTGGACAGTCGCCTTGCCGGAACGAAAAACTCCTCTCCTGACTATGTCCGCTCAACCCCGCCTAATTCATGATGCTTATAGCGCCATTCCCATTTATCTTTAATTGCCACACAGTTAGCTGATATCTCATTTGCATCATGAATAATGCGGGATAGGATAGAATCCCGGGACGTCCGGGTTGCTCTCTTGTGTATTTCCGGTAATCGATCACCATCTTCGGCCACATGAAGAAGTGCTCCCAGAAATCCCAAAACCCCTTTCTCACTAGCCAGGACCACATAACAAACACGGAAAAGATCATCAAGGGTCCGCATATGGATATCAATTTCCCGGCCAACTCCCGAATGTCCCTTCTTTATCCTTTTATCGAGGAGAACCGGTTCCTATCTGAAACCATCCTCTGCGTCCTTGCTTAAAATTCCCCCTGGATTCCGGATAATCACACATTCCGTGATTTCCGGAATGACGATCCTGGGTTTTCGCCGATACTCCGATACCCCGACACGCCGATGCAAGTTTTTTCTCCCCCTCTCCCAAGCTCCCATGCCGATCTTTCCCCGCGTCCCCGTGTCCCCGCGTCGAACGATTTCGGATACCCTTCCCGGCACGCCGTTACCTGACCTTTTCCCCGTTTCGCCGATTCTCCGTTTCCCCGTTTCGTTCCGAAGGAACAGCTTTGTCTCCCCCTCCCCCCCTCAAACGGTTGAGCGATCCTAGCCAAATGTTTTTATGATCGCCACTCCCACCACCATCACCAACGCCGCCGCCATGCGAAGGCCCCCCAGCCGTTCCCGGAAGATGAAGATCCCGATGAGCACCCCGAACAGGGCGTTCACCTGCCTTACGGATGTCGCGTAGGAGACCTCAGTTACTTTCAGGGCGTAACGGTATGTAAGAATGGAGGCAAGGAGGATGAGAGCCATCCCCGTGGCCGACTTCCAATGCTCTTTTGCAAAGGTCAAATAGCTCATGCGCATCCCCACGGCAAATAACGATTCAAGGATCGCCATGCAGACGATGAGAAGGTAGCTCCAGGTGAGCGGATCGGTGTAGAAAATGCCCGCCTTGTCGAAGACAGCCCCCAGGGAGTAGAAAAAGGCCGCCCCGAGAGCAAAAGCCACCGATCTGTCCAACCGACGGAAGGGATCAGCCATGGCCGACCATGAGGCGCTCTTGAACTGGATCACATAAGCCCCGAAAATAATAAGACCGATCCCGGCAAACCCGGCCGCAGCCAGCCGCTCTCCCAGAAATACAGCTCCCCACAGGGGAACCAGGGCAGGGGCCATGGTAGTGAGGGGATAGATCACCGAGAGATCCCCGCTCCGGTAGCCTCCCGCCACTCCCAGGTGGTAAAGGGCAAAGAAGAACGCCGCACCTGCAAGTGGAAACAGGATCGCCGGTACAGTGGTCACATGATCCAGCGCCGTCCGCCCCAGAAAGGGGGTAAGACCCACCGCCATCATGACGTGGGCCAAAGCGAGGAGGCTGAAGCGGTCGTTAACATGCTTTACAACCGCGTTCCATATGGCGTGGAACAAGGCGGAGATGAGAATAAGGAGAAGGGCGGTCGTTTCCATGTGAATTGGACTTTTTATTTAATCTCGTGGAGCGTGCGTGCGTAGTGCGTAGAGCGTAATATAATCCCCATGGCCCCGGTTTTGCACCTCGCCGTGCATGGGACGATTAGCCTTGGATTACAGAGATCTCGATGTTTACAAGCTCGCCCGTAAAACTGCCATCGAAATCCAATCACTTTCAAAATCCTTTCCTGATGAAGAAAAATATTCATTGACCGACCAAGTCCGGCGATCATCACGTTCCATATGCGCCAACATAGCTGAAGCATGGCGAACGAGAGACCACCCCAAGGCCTTTTCTCATAGCCTGCAAATTGTCGAAAGTGAGGCCAGTGAAACAAGAGTATGGCTGGACTTTGCCAATTGCTTTGGATACTTAACACAGGAGTATTATAGAGAATTGGATGATCGGTACGATCATATCCTTCGTATGCTCCATAAAATGAGGGCTTCATCACAGGCTTGGTGTCGACAGCCAACGGCTTGAACTCCGACACTCACCACTCTCTACGCTCTACGCTCCACGCTCTACGCTCCACTCATTCACGCTCCACGCTCCACGAACTACTTCAGTCGAGGATCCACCGCATCTCTCAAGCCCTCGCCGACCAGGTTGTAGGCCGTCACCGTCAGGAAGATGGCGGCTCCAGGGAAGATGGTGAGCCACCAGGCGAAGTCTATGTAGTGTTTGGACTGGGATAGGATCTCACCCCAGGAGGGGGTTGGAGGCGGAACACCGAAACCCAGGTAGCTCAGTGAGGACTCCACCAGGATCGCTCCCGCGACCCCGAAAGTGGCGGACACGAGAACCGGAGCCAGGGAGTTGGGCAGGATGTGGCTGAAGATAATACGAAGGTCAGACGCTCCCACTGCCCTGGCGGCAGTGACATAATCCAGTTTCCTCTGCTTGAGAAACTCACCTCTCACAAGACGAGCCACCCCCGGCCATCCGGTAATACCCAGGATGATCATGATGTTGTAGATACTTGGTTTAAGGAAGGCCAGAACAGTGAGGATAAGAAAGAAGGTGGGGAAACACATCATCACTTCGATGGATCTGCTGATGACCACGTCCACCTTTCCACCATAGTAACCCGCCAGAGCCCCCAGGAATATCCCGAGAAAAGTGTAGATGGAAACCGCTACGAAACCCACAGAAAGGGACACCCTCGATCCGAAGATCATCCTCGCCATGACATCCCGTCCCCTGTCATCGGTGCCAAGCCAATGCCCGCCGCCGGGGGGCTCCAGGTTCGCTGAAAGGTTGATCTCGGTAGGGCCATACCTGATGAGCGGGTAAAGGGTCCAGCCCCGTTGGGTAATATCTGCCTGATCCCAGGCCAGCCGGGCTTTGCTGGTCACAGCGGGAAAGACAAGTTCATGGTCCACCACCGCCGCTATGGGCCGACTGCCGGCCAGAAAGGGCGCACCCAAAGCAATAATGAATAGAGCGAGCACAAAAATCAGGCCCACGATAGCCACCCGATCACGCCGGTACTGGTTCCAGACAAGTTTCGTATAGCTCTGTTTTTTCGGCGTGCTTCTCACGCTTCAGCCTCGTAGGTGATGCGCGGATCGGCCCACACGTAGAGGAGATCCGATATGAGGATTCCAACCAGGGTGAGCAGGGCCGAAATTGTCGCGATGGCCATAACTACCGGGTAGTCCCTGGAGAGTACCGCCTCGAAACTGAGCTGCCCCATCCCCGGGATGGAAAAGATGCTCTCGATAATGATGCTGCCCCCGAGCATACCGGGAAGAAGGTAGCCCATGAGGGTGATGATGGGGATGATGGAGTTGCGCATGGCGTGCTTGAAAATGACGAGTTTTTCAGGGAGACCCTTGGCCCGGGCGGTGCGGATATAGTCCTGCCGGATCACCTCCAGCATCCCGGCTCTCATGAAGCGGGAAAGACCGGCCAAACCTCCATAGGTGAGACAAAACACAGGCAGCATCAGATGCCACAGGTGATCCCACAGGCGGGACAGGAATACGGCACCTTCCATTCCGGGGGATGAGATCCCGTAGATGGGGAACCAGTCGAGAAAATCGCCACCCCCCAGGAACATGATAAGGAGCACCGCCACCCAGAAGTTGGGCAATGAATAAAGGATAAAAAGGATCACCGTCATGACCTTGTCCCTGATGGTGCCCTGCTCCACGGCAGAGTACACCCCTACAGGTATGGCCAGGAGATAGACGAGAAAGATGGAGATGAGGTTAAGCTCAATGGTGATGGGCAGTCTTTCCGCGATCTTTTCCATCACAGGTCTGTGGTCCTTGTAGGAGGTACCAAAATCGAAAGTGACGACCCTTTTCAGCCAGATGCCGTAGCGGATCCATATGGGTTTATCCAGACCGTAGAGCCTTTTTGTCCCTTCAACGATCTCCCGGGTCATCTCGTCCCCCATCATTCCCTGCTCCCCAGTACGGAGCTTCATGGCCGCAGGGTTACCGGGAGACAGCTGGATCACCATGAAGGTGATGAGGGTGATCCCCAGAAATGTGGGAATGATGAGCAGCAGTCTGCGTATGAGGTATTGTTGAAGGTTCAAAAAACTCCCTCGTGTGCGCGTTGAGCGTGCATGCGTGATAGCGTAACTTCAAAACCAAACAAGTTGCTCATAAATCATTGATGGATCGTTATTTCTTTCCTTTGCGCACATACGCTTAACGCACGCACCTATTTGTATTTCCGCCCCTTCTTTGGGCATTGGTCTTTGGGCTTTGGGCTCACTTTTGTTCCGTCTTTCCTGCTCCGCACTCTGCTCTCTGCACTTTACACTCTGCACTCCAAGGATCAGCGATACCGCTGATCCTTGGTCGGCACCCACCACTCACTGGTGTCGAGGCCCAGGGGGTAAACATTCACATTCTGGAAGCGACGGTCCAACGCAACCAGGCTTTCATTCATGAAGAGGAAAGTGTAGGGCTGCTCCTCGTGCATGATCCGGTGGAACCTTCTGTAAAGCTGAACCCTCTTTTCCTTTTCAAAGGTGACACGGGACTCCTCTATGATGAGGTCCGCCTCCCGGTTGGCAAAACCAATGAAGTTAGAGCCCTTCTCAGTCTGACTGGAGTGCCACACCTGGTAGGGATCGGCTTCCACAGGCAAACTCCACCCCATGATGACTGCATCGAAGTTTCTGTCGTCCAGCATTTTTGTAAAAAGGGCCCACTCCAGGGGCCGAATACTCATCTCGACACCCACCTTGGAGAGCTCCTCCTTGAGAATGGTGGAAACCTGGTCCGCAAATTGACTCCCCGAAGTCATGGTGAACTCGAACTGGAACTTAACACCATCTTTGTCCCTGATCCCGTCGCTATCGGAATCTACCCATCCTGCCTCTTCAAGCAAGGCGGCTGCTTTTGTCGGATCGTAAGGCCAGGGTTCGATGGTCCTGTCGTAATCGGGGCTTTCGTAGAAGAAGTTTCCGCTAACCACCCGTCCGAACCCGTAGCGGAGGTTTTTAAGAATAGCGTCTCTGTCCATAAACATGGTCATTGCCCGGCGTACTTTAGGGTCATTAAATACAGGTCGGCGGCTGTTCCAACCGATGAAGGAGTATCCCGGCAGATAATACTTATATTTAGCGAAAGCCCGGTTGAATTTGCGCCCTTCGGTCTGCTTAACCCACTGTACAGGGGTCAAGGCCATCAGATCCATCTCCCCTCTCTTTAAGACCTGCAGCGCCACAGTTTCATCGGTAATGATCTTGAAAACGATCTTGTTGAGGAGCGGCTTCTCTCCCCAGTAGCTATCATTTTTTTCCAGAACGATCTCCTTGCCCGTATCCCAGCGTACAAATTTATATGGTCCGCTGCCCACGGGCGAACGGCCTGCGGGATGGGTGTTGAAATCGCCTCTTGAAAAGATGTGCTGAGGGATTATTGACATCCCCCCGATCATCTCAAGGGACTTGAAATAGGGCTCAGAGAATGTGAACCGGACGCGGCTGGCATCTAACGCCTCGACCTTCTCGAGACTGCGGTAGTAACTTCTCAGGTGGGGAGCGTCTACCGATTCATTTTTTACGGTGTTGAAGGTAAACACAACATCAGAGGAGGTCAGCGGTTTGCCGTCCTGCCATTTCAACCCTTCCCGCAGGGTAAAGAGGTAGCTGAGCTTGTCAGGGGACACCTCGTAGGAGCTGGCGAGAAGCGGCACAAGGTCAAGGGTCCTGTTGTCTCTTTCCAGCAGGCTTTCATAGACATAACCGTTAATGGTGCTCTCATACACATCTGTGGCGGTGACCGGGTTCAAGGTGGCCGGTTCAGCTCCTATGTGCCGTACAAGCCAATCCCCACCAACCGGGGTCTCGGGACCTGCAGCCTGAACGGGAAGAGGAAAGATCAGAATGAACGAAAACAGGATGCCTATCAGAAACTTTGAGTTGTCTATCCTTGACACAGGGTCCTCCTTGTCACCATAATTGGTGTTGAATTCATACCAACCTGTCGCAGGAAGGAATGTCCATGGCTCTGTCGGATCGTAAAAAAGCGCTCACCCAGGCTCTCCAGGATTCGGAGGCGCTGGTCCGGACCGCTGCATCGAGGGCACTTGACCGGGTCGAGGGCATGGAGCGGCTGCAGAACATCTTCGAGGCGGTCTCCTCAGGTGAAAAACCCCACCGGATCCGTGCCATCCACTTCCTCGGGTTTCTGAACACTGCCGAATCGGTGGATCGATTGCTGGCTCTTCTTCAGGATCCTGGGCCTGATATCAGAGTGGCTGCAGTCAAGGCCATCCAGATCCATCTACCCCAGCGCGCGCTGGTGCCGCTGCTCGGCGTTCTCGAGGATCCGGAAATCTCAGTTGTGCAGATGGTAATGGAAACCCTGTCCCATTACCAGGACCCCAGAATCACCGAATTCCTGGTGCCTTTCCTCATCGCTTCGGACACCGAAACTGCCTGTATTGCGGCAGAGGCCCTTGGCCGAAACGGTGACCCAACAGCTGAACTTCACCTGGTCAAGGTTCTTCGGGGAGCAACGGACCCACTCCTGAGGGCCAGAACGGCAGTGGCACTGGGTAACCTGAGACCGAATACATAATCGATCTCAAATCTCAGATCTCAGATCTCAAATAATACAAAATCATTAACCACACCAGACCTATTACCTGGGAATCCTTCAGGCCATCTCTTCCTGAAATTTGAGATTAGACCTTACGCGAAAGCCACCTCTGCCGAAATATCATACAAAACCGGATCCACAACGGCAGCGATCACCCGACCATGGGCATCCGCTCCGGAAAGGTCCAGATCCTGCTCCTGATCAAAGGGCTGCCCCTTTTCATCGATGATCATTTTCAATATCGGTTTTCCCCCTTGATCCCCGGCCTTGACCACCATACCGATCTCGTTGCTCGTCAGCCGCACAATGGCGCCCGGCGGATAAGCGCCCACCATGGTTATGAAAGCATCCACATGATGGGGGTCGAACCTCGTACCGCGACCGTTTTCCAGAAATGTTATCGCCTCCACCGGGGACATCGGTTTTTTGTAGGCCCTGACTGTGGTGATGGCGTCGTAGACGTCCACAACCGATATGAGTTGGGCAATTTTGGAGGGCCCCTCCACCTTGGATCTCACCGGATAACCCCCGCCGTCAAGATGCATGTGATGGCCTTCCACAGCCTGTACCAGACCATCAGTACCGCCCATACCCCGGATCACATCAGCAGAGTGAAGAGGGTGGGATTTTACAGCTTCCCACTCCCTCAGGGTTAATCCACCCGGTTTGTTGATGATCTCTGAAGGAACCCGTACTTTACCTATATCGTGCATCATGCCGGCCAGAGCCGCCCATTTGATGTTCTTCTCGTCCATCCCTTCCTTTTCAGCAAGAAGGAGGGCAAGGATCCCCACGTTGACACAGTGCTGATATGTATAGGCATCGTAGCCCTTAAGACCGGAAAGCAGCATGAGCAGCGATCTGTTGTCCGCCAGGTTATCCATAAAGCCTTCAACAATGTTTTCCGCCTCTGTGAGAGGGGGCAGTTGGCCATTTTCCACTTCAGAAAAGAACTCTGTCATTGTGTTTATGGCGTCCCTGTAAGTTTCCAGGCCTTTTGTTGGCAGGTTTTTTTCGTCATGGCCCATCTTGAAGCTTTTCAGACCGATGTGGGTCAGCTCATCCTGTTCTATCAACCTCTGGAACGTCTCCTTGCTTCGCTCCTTGACCTTGAGGATCCCCACCAGCTTGAGCAGCTCATCTTCGGTCACACCCTGGCTGATGAGGAGATCATCGATCCCAAAACCGGTCAGCACCTTGAGTATGTTTTCCGAGTAAGGCGTGGTTTCGTAAAACAGGTAGTCGTCCACGTATAGAACACCGTTGATCACCCCGATGAGAACATCCTCTTTTGCCTCGAAGATCTCAACGAGAAAATCGAAAACCCGCTTGGAGACCCCCTTTACGGAAGGGTGCTCAGGCGGGTAGAGAGCTATGTTCCTGACAGAGTTGTCCAGGAATTTGATGATCCCCCTGTATCGCTCTATCTGTTTCGGGTCCTGGGTCATAGCTTCCTCCGGAAGCAGCAGTCAGTGAACCGGGAATTGTGAATCGTGAATCGTGAATAGTTTACAACGTATTGAATTCACTAAAAAGCCTCAAATAGCCCCTTCCTGACCATCAATGTAGAAGAATCTGAGCATTAGGAATGGGATCTGGGACATGGGATTTTGAATATTACCTTTCACCGTTCACCTTTCACTGTTCACGGCTCTTCCCCACCTTCCCTGCGCAGAAACTCCTGGGAGGTCTTAAAGGCTTCACCCTTGAGTCTGGAAAGAGATCGTCGCAACACTTTCACCGACCTTGCCCCGCCTATCTCCACCAGACCGTCCACTGCCGATTTCTGGACCCTTGCACGTCCGGAAGGATTGAGAAAAGATCTGGCCTTAAGAATACCGCTGAGAAACTGGATCGACCTGTCCCCACCCTCTCGTGCGATCCCCTTAACCGCCATGGCTCTTCTGTTCACATCCCCTTCCCCGAAGAACGGCTTTTTGGCAAGGGCCATCAAGCGCTGCAGTCCCCCAGTGCCCTGCAGAACACCGAGGGCATAGACAGCACGAGCCTGGACCTCAAGATCCGCATCGTCCAGAAGCCTGTTCATTAACCTCTCGTCAACCGGGATGGGAAATCTGTACAGAAAACGCAGAGCTTCAAGGCGAATCTTCGGGTGGGGGTGTTGAAGGTAGGTCCTGACGTTGGCTGAATCCTTCTGACCTCCCACCTCCTGAAGGAGACCCAGAGCGTTCCTGACGACATACCATCGGTCGTCCCTGAGCCATTTATCAAGGTGGGGTCTTAAGGCATCACCGAACCTGCCAAGAAAACTGATAATGGTCCGGCGCCCAAAAGCCTCATTCTCATCGGCGAGCATTTGGAGGAGCACCGATATGGACAGATCGTGAGTGTGATAGAGGACCGCCTGGATAACCTCTCTGTCCGGCTGGTCCCTCATCGTCAACTGGGCCACCATCTCTTCCAGGGCTGGAGGCCGGGCAAGCAAACGGATCGATTCCCTGTTGATTTTTGAGATCTCATCGGGAACCTGCTTCAGGAGATATTTTCCGAGGTGTTTGAGCACAGCAGCGGCGAGACCCGGGATCTCCATACCACCTGTTTCCCTGAGTCTGGTCAAAATATCGCTTAAAATCAATTTGTACTGCGCTACTGTGCCAGCCTTGTCCAGTTCACGGAGCTTACCAGCAAGCCATTCTTCCTGGTTGATCTCCGGACTTCCATCATCCCTGAAACTGAGATTCGCCGCCTTGGGTTCAGGCACCTCATCTGGTGGCGCTACCGGAGAAAAGGTCTCTGACGCGTAACGGCTCGGGTTCTCCCCGGTGATCTCTACTCGCTGGCCCAGGATACCTTCGTAGTCAACCTGCTCCAACTGAAAGGATCCGGATACCTTGCCCCGGGTCAGCTCTACAGCCCCACCGGCACCCTTGATCACCACCGAGTCCATTGCCAGCAGTTCGAAGAGGACCTCCAGATCTTTAGCGCTGAGCCCTCGCATGAAACGCAGTGAAGAGACCTGCCGCGTGAAACACTCCCTGGCCAGGAACTGACTGGACCCATCTTTTGTGCTCAGGGGTTCACCTGACCAGGTGACAGCATCTCCCTCTACTTTAAGCTTTATGACAGGTTCAAGGCTGAGGCAGGAAGAAAAGTCGGCCTGAAGCTTCTGAAAAAACCTCTCTCGAGAGGGGTGTCCGGCAGGATACATGGCCATTGCCTTAAATGCTCTGACCAGCTCGGAAACAAGCAATGCGACTGTAGTAGAATCGGTCATGAGACTCCTGAAAGATCAATTTCAAATTTCAAATTTCGAGTTCCAAAATTACAGTGATAAATGAATTGTTAAAGCCAGGAGTCTGAATGGGTTCTCCGACAGACTCCTGTATCATCATCATAATACAACACAGCCCTTAAAACAGGAAAAGGTCAATTTTCAAATTCCATGACCCGAGTGCACAATTAGACTCGAAATTCACCAGCAACACTCGTGGATTTCGAGTGGTTCGTTGCAAACCTCATGCACTTGGGGTATTTGTAAATACATCATCCATGGGTATTGGATGATGTCATCCCTAATCACCCAAATTTGATGACTTCGCAAAAAGTCATCAATGCGCCCCGCGCGGGGCGCCCAAATCAATGACTCACTCCGTAAGTCA
>JARGFZ010000061.1 GCA_029210965.1 bacterium
ATCCCGGTGGCACTGGCCGCAGCTGATCACGGCGTTCCACGCCGGGGTGGTCACCCCGTTGTGGCACACGATCGCGCTACAGGTTGTAGAACTTCCTGTTCCAGCGCGACCAGCTGCGCCGGCCTCGTAACTATATGTCGACGCGAAGGAAACGTTCCGCAAACCGTCGAAGTGGCTGCCCGCCGCGGCCGTCTTGCCCGCCGTCGCCGTCGCCGTGTGGCACGCCGCGCACTCGGTCAGGTCATCCGCCGCGGGCAGCGCGTTGCTCGTCAGGTGCACGCCGTGACGGTTCGCCGCCATCAGCGCGCCCTCGTGGCACGACGCGCAGTCGTCGGCAAGGGACACGCCCCACGTGTAGGCCCGGGCAGGGATCCCGACCGCCGCCGTGCCGTCGTTATGGCACACGTTGGTCAGACACGAACCGTAGCTGGCATCACCCACCACCACACCGCCGTCGTAGCTCGCGGCACCCGATGCCATCGTCACCGCAGAGTCGATGTGGCTCGACCAGGCGCCCATGGACTGGTCCTGACCGCCGGAAGCGTGACAGCTGTCACAGTCCGGGCTCACTCCCCAGGTCGCCGCGGCACCGAAGTGGGCGTTGTGGCTCAGGGTCGAAGGCGCGGAATCGTGGCAGATCCCGCAGTTGGGATCGGCGATGGCCGTGCCCCACGTGCTCGTCGCTCTCGCCGTTCCCGTCCCGTCGTTGTGGCAGTCGCTGGTGTCGCACGTCCCGAAGGATGCCGCGAACGGAGTCCCCGTGGTGCCGCCGTAGCCGGGAGCCGTGATCACGAAACCGACCGTACCGTCGAGGTGGGCCGTGTCGGCGCCGTTGTTCGTGTGGCAGTTGGTACACGCGATGGTGATCCCGTAGGTGTTGGCTGCAACCTTGTGGGACGGGTGGCTGCCCGTTCCCGGCCACGCGGACGTATCAGCATGGCACAGGCCGCAGTTGGATGTGGAATCGGACACCATCCACGTTGCCGCGAAGGCCTCGTTGGACGGGTCGTGGCACGTGTTGTTGGTGCAGCTGTCGTTGGTGTCGTTCCAGTCGGTTACCACCACCAGCGCCTCGTTCGTCACCGCAACCGCACGGTCGTTCAGCGCCGTACCCGTCACGTGGCTGAGCGGATCAGAACTGTCGCCGGAGTTGTCGTTGTGACACTGGGTACACTGGTAAGGCTTGTCGAAGTGCTTGTTGTGGGACGAACTCAGCGATGCCGCGTGAGCCTTGTTGGCTGTGCTGTCAACAACCGTCGCCTGGTAATAGTGGCAGTCGTTGCACTGGAGCGATGTCGAAAGATCCCACGCCGCGGACTGGTCAGCACCCTGGTTGTGACAAGAGGCCGTCGTACACGTCCCGTTCTCGCCGCCCGTGTACGTCACCTTGGTGTTGTCGTAGGACAGGGCGCCCGAGTGACCGGAATCATAATCCGCCGTCGGGTGACACTGCACGCAGTCGGGCCACGGACCGCCGGACACAAGGTCGCCCGGCGTCGCGCCGTGGGCCGCGTGGGTCGTCGAGGCTACAGCCGGAGTCACACCATCGCCGTGGCACGAACCGCAGGCGGGAGCCCCGCCGGCCACGTAATCCACCGTCCAGCCGCTGGCCGTGTTCATGGGCAGCGTCAGCGGCGTGTGGCAGTTCACCGAACACGAACCGTCCGCATCCTGGTACTGAACATCCGAGTTCATCGTCGCAAAACCGTTCTCGTGCATCAGACCGGTCGCGTAGTTGTTCGAACCGTCGGCCCAGCCGTGGCACAACGTACACTCGTCGTGGCTGCTGCGAGGCGTCGCGCTGGCCAGGGTGGCAGGATCGTTGGAGGTCGACGGGTTGACGTGGTTCGTCTCGCCGATGATGCCCCAACCCTCGAAGAACGTACCGTGGCAGTTGCCGCACACCGCCGCCGTCGAAGGATCGTCCGTGTAGTTCCACACCGTGTCGGCCACACCCGCCCACTGGCGGTTCCACGTGGCGCTGTCGGAGTGGCACACCGCCGCGCAGTCGTCGCCGGACTCGTCGTAACCGGACGGGATGTTCGTCGTGTTCCAGTTGAAGTTGGCGTTGCTCACGGTGTCCAGGGTGCCGTCCTTGTGGCCCGCGGATACCGATGTATTGTTATTGTGGCACTTCTCACAGCCGGTACCGGAACCGCCGGGAACGGTCTGGTCATGAACCGTCAGAGCGCTGGCCGCGTGCAGACCGGATGCAGGAGCCGTCCCGATGTAGGTTCCGGAGTGGCAGTCGGTACATGCCAGTGCGGCAGTATCTTTCCAGTCGCCTCGGGCCGTATCGACCAGGTGGCAGGTGTTGGTGCAGGTACCCGGCGTCGTGGAGTACACAACGCTTGACGTCCCGCCCGTGTCCCGGGTCCCGTCGATGTGCGTCGCAGCCGACGACGCCGGGTGGCACTCCGCACATCCGCTCACGTAGCTCGCGCTCCCCACGTGGGTCGTGTGGCGCGCTCCCTCGCTGCCCGTCGAGTTGGGGTTCCCGTGGCAGATGAGGCAGTTGCCGTAGAGCTGGTTCCAGGAGGCAGCCACCGCGGGAGCACCCTGGGCCGCCCGCCCGTCGTTGTGACAAGCGTTGGCGCACGAACCGTCGGGTGCGCCCGTGTAGCCCGCACCCGCCGTGAAGCTCACCGCTCCGGTCTGGTGGGCGTAGTTCGTCCCGTTGTCCACGTGGCAGTCCGTACAGCCCATCGTGAACCCGAAGGTCCCCGCAAGAGAACCCGTCAGGTGGGCCGTGTGGCCGTCCGTGGCAGGATCAGAGCTATCGTGACAAAGATCGCAGCTGGATGTGGACGCGCCCCACGTGGCAGCGTAACCGGCAGCCGACGGGTCGTGGCACACGTCCGTCGAACAGCTGTTCGTAACGCTGTCCCACTGCGAGGCCGTTACCGATGCCTCGTTGGATAGAGCCTCACCCCGGCCCGCAAGAACAACAGCGTCCGTGCCGGAACCCGATGTGATATGGGTCCGAGGAGCTGTCGTATCGCCAGCGTTATAGGCGTGACAGTCAGAGCAGAACTTGTCGGCATCGAAGTGAGTCCCGTGCTCGGCGGAAAGGGAAGCAAAGTGGGTCGTGTTGCCCGCACCCGTCACCGAAGCCCCATCCGCATCCCAGTAGTGACACTCGTTACAGGTCACGGAAGCGTTACTGCCCCACTGGGCAGGGTTCGACGCGTCGCTGTGACAAGGCGTCACCGTGCAGTTCGGGCTGCTCCACGTGACCCCGGAACCGAGAACCTCGATGGAACCGTTCCCGTGGGGATCGGCCATCGTGGCGTAAGAACCGCCGTGGCACGCCACGCACTCCGTCACGTCCGTCGTGTCCGCGTCCGCGCCGTGCTGGATGTGGGAACCGGTTGTCGGCGCGAAACCGCTCTGGTTCATGCTGCCCGCCGTCGCGTGACAGTCCACGCACCGGTCGGCGCCAAGGGTCCCCGTACCCCACTCGGTCGCCGCGTCAGAATCGTGACAACCGTTCGTTACCGAACAGTCCGGAACGACCGTGTCGATGTTAACCGCGTTCATACTCGCAGGCAGGCTGCCGCCAAAGTTGACCGTGCTGTCGTTGTGGATACCGGTGTTGGGAGGCACGGTCATGCCGTCATGGGGATGGCAGGCGGTGCAGGACCCTATGTAGGGAGAAGAAATAGCGTGCACCGTGCTGTGGGTCGTGGAATCCTCGTCACCGTTCGCGTGGGTCCGCCCGTAGGTGGCGTGGCAGGTGTCACAGTCGCCGGAGCCGAAGTCCCCGAAGTTCAGTACCCAGCCCGAGTCGGTCATGGTGTGGGCGTAGTTGGGGTCGACGGCGTTGTCGAGGGCTCCCTGGTGGCAGGCGGCCAGGCAGCCGCGCTGTGTTGAATCGTACTCGGCACCGACACCCACGGGGCCGTTCATCGTCACGAGGCCGTCGCCGTGGGCCGGGCTGGTCCCGCCGTAGGTCTCGTTGTAGGCGGCGTCGCCCCAGCCGTGGCAGGCCTGGCACGTGCTGTGGGCGCTCACGGGGTTCAGCACCTCGCCGGCGGTGCCGTCGGCGTCGAAGTTGTTCTGGTGGGAGATCGTCAGGCCGCCCTGCCAGACGTCATTCACCGTGGTGGCGTTGGAAAGGCCGTCGCCGTGGCAGTTGTCGCACACCGCGTCCCCGGGGTTGTTTGTTGACAGGGCCTGGGCGTCCACGACCCCGAGCCACTTGCGGGACCACTTGCCGTTATCGATATGGCAGGTCGCGGCGCAGCCGTTGGCCTGGCTGTAGGAGGTCACGTTGGCAGTGCTGAAGCTGTAGGACACCTGGATGGAGTTCTGGAAGACGCCTGTGATGTGCCCGGCCGTCACCCCCGCGCTCTCGTCGTGGCAGTGGGTGCACCCCTTGCCGGTGTCGAAGCTGGCGTCGTGAGCCAGGGCGTTGGTGGACGCATGGAGGCCGGTGCTGGGCAGGTAGGCGCCCAGATTGTCTCCCAGGAGATCCTTGACGGCGTCATCCATGTGGCAGTCGGTGCAGTTCAGGGCCGCGCCGGCCTGCCAATCGTTACCGCCCGAAACGGTATGGCATGCATTATCGCAGGTGACGTTGGTCGTGTCGTAGCTCGACATGTCGCTGGCAAATCCGGCTGATCCGTTCCAGTGGTCGAGGTGGGTCCCCGTATTGGCACCGGTGCCGTGGCAGGAGTTGCAGTCGTCCACATAGGCATTGTTGGCCGTATTGACATGAAGGGAGTGCAGCCCCGAGGCGGGTACGCCCAGAGCGCCCGTGCCGTGGCAGCCGCCGCAGGTGATGGGCGTAGCCGTATACCAGTCCGGCGTCGCGGTCTCGCCGTGGCAGTCCGCCAGGGCACAGGTTGAAGCTGTGGAGTCGTAGGTTGCGTTGGCGTCGTCCTGGTTCTGGAAATCTTTCAGGTAGGTTGTCGTACTGGTCCCGTCCTGGTGCACGTCGGCCGGATCGTTGTCCTGGTCACCGGTGTGCCTGCCGTTGGGGTGACACGCGCCGCAGGAGGAGTTGCCGGCAAGGACGGCAAGGTGCTTCGGATGGGCCCCGGCCCTGTCAGGACGGACTGCTATGTCGGTGGAGACCGTCTGTGGCCAGTAGTTCCCGTTTGCTCCATGGCAGGTGTCGCAACCCGAGGAGGCCCAGGATCCTCCCCCGCCGCCGGCATCAGGCTGGTGTTTGTGACAGTCCGCGCACCCCGTGGTCACGTTTCCCCCGGGGTGGGTGCTCATGGCCGTGGCGTAATCTTTTGGCCCTTCCGGCTGACCATGGCATGACTCGTTGTCACAGAGGTAGTTGCTGTAATTACCCGGAGAGGTGCTCGCGTAATAGTCGCCGGTGGTGCCGTAGACTACATTGACATTGGCACCGCTTAAGACCGGGATGTTCTGGCGGATCATGGCCACGTTGGTCCCGATCCCATCACCGTGAACCTCGTGACAATCGAGGCAACCGATCTGCATACTGTTATCACCGGTATGGGCTGTGTAGCCGGCGTGGCAGTTGGAGGTCACGCAGTTGGCATAGGTGGGAAGGTCTGTAAGATCGGATATCTGACTGTAGCTGACGGTGAAAGCGAGAAGACTGGGGTTGGAAACGGGAGTATTGCCGGTAGCTTCGAAGTGGGGCCCACTGGCATCGTGGCAACTGGTGCACTTGATGTTGTTGGTGGAGGAGAATTTCCCGTGGCCGTGGCTGGACCAGTCGCTGGTCCCTCCGCCGTCATCGAAGCTGTGGCACACGCCGCAGTCGTTCCTGGTCACATCGGCGCCGCCCGGTTTCCTGATGGAAAGTAGTCCGATGTTGTTGTCCGAGCTGTGGGATGCATGGCAGCCATCCGTACCGGTACCATCCAGACAACCGGTGGGCGCCACAGGGACGCCTCCCGCGTCAACATCATCCAGGGTCACCTTCGCTGAAGTGTAACCGTGGAATGCGACGTTGGTGACGTAGCCTGTACCGCCTCCAGCATTGTCGTGGCACTGCCGAGTACAGAAGGTGTTGCCGTCCGAGTTCCAGGGGGAGACGCTGGAAGCCGTGGACATGTTCAGAAATGTGTTATCCGCAGACAGATTTCCCGTTGAAGCGGCATAACCCACATCCGTCATGTCCTGACCATGAATGTCGGGGTTCAGGGCGTTCGCGCCGCCGCCAACGTAGGGGATGTTGTTGTGGCAGTTAATGCAATCCAGGGTACCGGCATCACCGTCACCATCGGGCATGGAGGAGGATGTATATGGGTTGACCGGGTGTTTGGAGATGGAAAAATCGGTGTAGTGGTTCTTGACGCCCGCCATATTCTCGCGAACGCTTTTGGGTGTGTTGTCGTGGCAGTAAACACACGGAAGGTCGCCCCCGGTCCACCCGCCGTTCTGAATTTCGATGATCCGGGCGTCCTTCTTGATCAGATGGGTGCCGGCCACAACGGTATTACCCGCACCACCCACCGCGTGGCAATCATAGCAGGAGGTGCCCGGGGCATTCAGTTTATGACTGGCCACGGCCGGGGAAAATGTCACCAGTGATAAAGAGATGACGACAAGGAAAAGGGACAGGATTCGCCGACGCGGTTTGGCGGACCGTTCATCCTTCATATTTTGAGGCTCCAATCAATCTTTAAAGGCTCCCACCTTTGAAAAAACACACAAACACCCCTTGAACGGAGTTTATTGTGTCATAATACACCCTAATTGCTCAAAAGTTACATTTAAACCAGAATTACCTGCCAATACAAATTGGCCAAAACCCTGCAGTACTCAAACGCTGGCAAAGCAGTAAGAGATCACCAGGTTTTCATCTGATTGCCTGGCGCTGCAATTGGTCGCTTTGATATATGGTCTATTTGTGCAAACCCAAAGCGATAATATCAACTTCAGGAACTTACCTGAAAAAACTTGTGTAACAATTCCAATTTAGCCCCGGCATGGAATTTTCGTTGATGAACACACAAGGCTGCTTTTTCCTTTCTACTTCCAATTTCATGCAATAAGGAAACCATAAAAACGAACTACATATTGAATCGTAAGAACTTGTTTTTAGTGAACTACCACGGGCTCACGCCCGCAGAATTACGAATGAGCATTAAAACTAAATGGCCCATAACCTCTTCATGGGGTTCCTGATAAAACAAAAAAGCTACATGCACTGATCGGCAGGCCTTGCCCCCAATGACCGGTGTGTTTCCCATCACTTACAATCTGCCATCCTAAATCTTTTACCTATGACACACACCGCAAAGCTCGTCGTCCTGGTCTCTGAGCCGGAGCATTTTGTTGGCCGGTATCTGACTCACGGTAGAACCCGAACCGGGTGTTTCACCGCTCACAAAAAGGTCCGTACCGTGGGGGTTGTGGCAGGTGATGCAGGTCACACGCTCTCCCACCGTATTGTCGGAATTCCAGACCGGATCCAGGCTGTCCCCAAGGGGCAACCTTGGAACGAAATCGTCGCTGGTATCACTGTCCGTGGCGCCTGTCGCACCGTACAGTTTCCAGTGGTCCACGAACTGATCGATGTGGCTGCCCACAGACGGGCTGGCAACCGGGTCATGGGTGGTGAATACGGACATTCCGCCGTCACTCATGAACACATCAATAGTGCCGCCGCCACCCCAAATTGTGAAATTATCACTGGGATGTTTCGGTGAGGAAACAAAGTGGAAATCAGTCTCCTCTGAGTGACAGGAAACACACAAGGTCGTTACCTTGGTCTGTCCTCCGGCAGCTGCAGCCGTCCCTACCCGATATCGATCAGCGCTGTCCACAGGGAAGTGATCCGTCGTCTCGTCGTGGCATGCCACACAGCCAAGGGGCACTGAACTGGCCGGCGCCACATCCTCGAACCAGGCAACGTTGTTGATGTTGGAGTCGCCGTGCCCGCCGCGGGAGAAGCCGCTGATGGGACCGACATAGTTGGCAGCCGCGTTAACAGCCTGATATAGAGTGCCGCCCGGCAGCTGGAAGGTGGCCGGTGTGATGTTGTGACAGTTAAAGCACACGTCCGAATAGGTGGATGCGCCCGCGTCGGCTGTCTGGTTCCACACAACAGACTCACCTCCGTGGCACCGGACGTTGTCGCAGGTAAAGTCGGAGGTATCGGTGAAACTTACACTCGTGGCGCCGAAGAAGGACGGCCCACCCCAGGTGGAGCTGAACCAACTGGGCCTGGCACCGTAGCTGCCCACGTAGCTGGACTGGCCGAGGAGGGTAATGTTGGTCGCCGTAACAGTAGTAATACCGGCCGCATGTCCCGGGTGGCTACCAGTCTCGGCACCCACACCGTGGCACACGTCGCAGGAGATCTGGACACCGCCGGGGCTCTGGGTCTCGGCATGTTTGTTGTGGGCAAGGGGCAGAGAACCGGCATCGGCATGGCAGGCGCCGCAGCTGACCTCGAAGGCCACCGTCGTGGTGTGGTCATGACAATCGGTGCACACGGCCGCGCCAAAGTGAGTAGCCCCGTCGGAGGTGGTCTGGTTGAAGTGGATAACCTCGTTCGGATCGTGGCACACCTGACACACACCGTAGTTGCCTGCGCCGGGGTTGACCACCACGTAGCTCGAGCGCTGGGTCTTGTCGGTAAAGCCGACGACCGTCTTTGCCGGGCTCCCGATGGCAGCCGCGATCATGGCATCGTGTCCGCTCTGTCCGTGGGGATCGTGGCACAGGTCGCACCTGTTACCGTCGTCGCTCGACCCACCGGAAACAAAATGGGCCGTCACCACGAGGGAATGGCAGGAGTTGGCGCAGAAGTCGTTGACCGATGTGCTGTAATCGTTGCCGTTGACGGTATTGAGACGGTTGTCACCCAGGCTGCCGTTGACGTGGCTGGCATCGTACTCGTCGTGGCAGTCGGCGCAGTTCGAGCCGCCCCAGGTGGCAGTGTCTGTGACCTTGCCGTGGCCTGCGCTGTCGAACACCGCGCCGGCCCTGGTCGGGGCATCGATGCCGCCGATCTGCGCCGCGGTGTAATCGCCGTGACACGATTCGCAGTAACCGCCGTCAGTGAGCCACTGGCCTGTTGTTGAGGACCAATAACTCTTGGCCGATCCGGATGGTGTGGATCCGCCGTGACAGGTTTCACAGGCGGTGGTGTTTCCAAAGGTCGTTGCCGAGGCAAAGTCCACAGTGCCGCTTATATGGGAGGCCTGGCCCGACATGGTCGTATTGTTGTTATTAGCCGCGTGGCAATCGCCGCAATCGGCAGCCGGTCCGTAGGGGGTCAACAGGTGGGTGACGTGGTTTCCGCTGGACGGGTTATCGGTATGACAGGTGTTGCAGTCATCGTAAGCGGTGCTCCAGGTGTAGCCCGGAACTGACGGAGCGGCGCCAGTGCCGTCGTTGTGACAGAAGTTGGTGAGGCACGAACCGAAGTTCGTGTCGCCCACGGCCACGCCGCCGTTGTAGGAGGCCGCGTAGGAGGCCAACGTCACCTGGCTGTCGATGTGGGTGGACTGCTGCTGCGCGGCCGCGCCGTGACAGTCAGGACAACCGATGGCAAGGCCGAAGTCGACCGTGGACGCCAGGTGCTCGCCGTGGCTCGAGGTTATCGGCGAATCGATGTGACAGGTGTTGCAGTTATCGTAAGTCGTACCCCATGTGTACCCTGGGATAGCCGCCACACCGCCACGACCGTCGTTGTGACAGGTGTTGGTGCCGCAGGTGCCGGAGGTGCCAGCTTCCCAGCTGCCGCTGTAGGCCACGGAACCCCAACTGCCTACTGTGTAATTAAACTCGAAGGTCCAGCTGCCGTCACGGTGACCGGTGCCTGGGGCAGCACTGTCCCACGTGGTGCTGTAGTGACACGTATCACAGGTCACCGTCAGTCCGAAGTTCGTCGTACTGGCAGTATGAGCCGTGTGAGTGGTGTCTATTGTCACATCGGCATGGCACATGCCGCAGGCCGAGGTGCTTGAAGCGTACCAGGAGAAGTTGGCCGCGGTGGTCTGGTTGTCGTGGCAGTCGAGGCCGGCGCACGTATCGGTGGTTCCGTTGTAGGCCGCCGCCGCTCCCGCGCTGTCAGCCGCGCTGTCCCAGATCCGGTTAAAGCTGCCCACATCGGCCGGGGCCGTCCAGGTGGGCGATTCGTAGTGCCCTCCCCCGCCCGCGCCGAAGGGATCGTTGTGGCAGTGGTCGCACATGGCCTTCTGGCCCGTCTCGTCAGTACCGTAGGACGCCTCGTTCATGAGGGCGTCGATATGAGCCTGGTGCCGACCGGCCGTGTTGGGGTAGGTGGCGCCTGCAGGCCAGTAGGACCCTGCCTGGTTGCCGTGGCAGCTGTCGCATCCGGAAGGTTCGAAGGCCGAATCGTGTTTGTGGCAGTTGGTACACGGGCTGAGACCGGAGGCAGGGTGGGCTCCCGTTACAGCAACAGCGGTGTCGTTATCCAGGAAGGAAACGGTGGCGGTGTGACACTCCTGGCAGATGCTGTCGGCGCCGTCGCTTGTGTCAGCATAGCTGCCCGCGGCGATCCCGCCCCTGACGGTAAAGTCCACAGTCTCGGCAACGGAAGCATTGGGCACACCGTTGGTGGTGGAACCGGCGTCGAACAGGTCGGACTGAATCATGGACAGGTTGGCCGCGTCGCCGTGGGGGTCGTGGCAGTCCACGCACTTGGGATCCCAGGAAGGCCAGGTCCGCTTGGCGGCGGTCATATTCTCGTCCGTGTGGGACACAACGTCGGCGGCGGGAGCGCTGGCGTGGCAACCGGCGCTGCTGCTCATGCAGAACACATCGGGTGTTCCGGCGTAGGGGGCGCCCGTGGTGCCCAGGCGGAACGGGTTGGAACTCACGTTGAGGGCCGCGCTGAAGTCGTGGCCCGTGCTCATGGCATGGCAGTCCAGGCAACCCTTGTCTGGTGTATTGGCCATGCCATGACCCTGGCCAGTGTACTGGGCCGATGCAATGACACTGGCCGTCTCGTCCCGGCCGTTGAAATTGTTCACCTCCAGGGTGTTGTAGTGGCAGTCGGTACAGTTCGTCGGCGTCGCATCCCACGCGATATCGACAGCCGCGTCGTGGCAGGCGCCGGAATCGCAGGTGCCGAAGTTAGTGTCACCGACGGAGACTCCGCCACCGTAAGAGGCCCCTCCAGCGGACAGGGTCACGAACTGGTCGATGTGGGTCGACTGGCCGCCCATGGAAGTGGCACTGGTGGCAGCGTGACAGTCGGTGCAGTCCACAGTGGGATGTGCAAGGTGCTCGTTGTGGGACTCCGTTACCTGGGTCGTGACCGTCGCGCTGTGACACTCCGTACAGTTGGGGATCACATCGCCCCAGATGTAGGACGCTATCGGAGGACCGTCCTTA
>JARGFZ010000062.1 GCA_029210965.1 bacterium
CGGCAAGCGGTCAGGGTCAGCCTGACGGGCCTTCTGCTCATAGTCACTCGACGGGGCGATCGGCAGCACAGCGCAGATCGGCTCGACCCCGTAAACCTCGCGGTTCTCGTCGATGAACGACGTCATTTCTTCGGTCGGCGGTCGAGCTCCGCCTGTACGAAATATGCTGACGCCTTGCGCAGGATCTCGTTCGTCCGCCGCAACTCGTGATTCTCACGCTCGAGCTCTTTAATTCGAGTGCGTTCATCGCTAGTCACACCACCGCGCCGACCCGTGTCGACCTCAGCCTGGCGAACCCACTTACAAAAAGTCTCGGGTGTACACCCGATCTTGGTCGCGATCGAAACGATGGCTGACCACTGGGATTCGTACTCACGCTCGTGCTCGAAAACCATCCGAACTGACCGCTCGCGAACTTCTGGAGAGTATCTGATTTTTTTTCTCATGACCCCATCCTCTTAAAGAATGGAGTCTCCGGCAATCTCGGGGCGGTTCAGACCCTGCATCGAGACGCATTCCGTTTGCTTGGTTTTTCCAAACTCGCGACTTTTCAGGAGCTTGATCATCAATTGGGGGTAGCGCTCTGATGGCTTATCTGCTCGACGCGAACGTATTTATTCAGGCGACGAAATCGAGGCGGGCAACGACGAACTCGCAAAATGGGCAGACCAAAGGGGACCGGGGTTTTTTCTGAAGCCTGATTCTTTAATTCGCGGGTACTCATTTCCCGGAAGAACCTATTTTCTTAGCGAAACTTTGCGGACTTTGCGGTAGATAGGCTTTTGATTTATGCTGATAGCTGACTGCCACTTTTTCCGGAGGAAAATAATGCTTGAAATACTTCGAAACCGCCGCTCCGTCCGCAAGTTCACAGACCAGCCCATTGAAGAGGACAAGATCAACCTGCTCACCGAGGCCCTGGTCCGCTCCCCGTCATCCCGCTCCATCAATCCGTGGGAGTTCGTTTTTGTGGGGGATCGGGAGACCATCGGAAGGCTTTCGCGATGTAAACCTCACGGAGCCGGGTTCCTGGCAGGGGCGCTCCTGGCGGTGGTTATAGTTGGGGACACGGCGAGCTCTGACACCTGCATCGAGGACTGTTCCATTGCAGCCATAACCTTGCAGTATGCGGCTGAATCTCTGGGTCTTAAAAGCTGCTGGTGTCAGGTTAGGCTCAGGGAGCACGGGGATGGGAAAAGCGCTGAAGATTATGTCCGGGAACTAGTGGGTATCCCTGAGAATTACCTGGTGGAATGTATTGTTGGGATCGGCTATCCGGGGGAGGGAAAGGAAGGGCACGACCGGGAGAGCCTGGATTGGGGAAAAGTGCATCGAAATACTTTTAGTGAACAGTGAACCGTGAACGGAAAAGAAGGAATGCAGAATGTTGAATGTACCTTTCGACAGGCTCAGGGCAGGGAACGTAGAATAATGGTGGGAAGAGCATCCAGCAGCTGTGGTATATTAGCCTTTTCGCCGATACCCCGACACTCCGATACACCGTTACATATATTACTGGCTCCTGTCTATTTAACTACTTCCTTCGCCCTGATCCCCTGTTTCTCCATCATGCGGTAGAAAGTCCGGCGCGGGATACCGGCCATGGCACACGCCTTGGTAACGTTGCCGCCAGATGTCTGCAGGTAGTGGAGAAGGAGCTTCTTTTCTACCTCTCCCACCGACTGGTCCCGCATGGCACGGTAGTCGATCCCACTCCCTATCTCTATCGTGGAACCGGGAATGGATGGGGCTTCGAGCTCCTTGGGAAGGTGTTCGGGTTCTATAAGGACCAGGGATCCCGCTGGCGGTGCCAGCACCACGGCTCTCTCTATTACGTTTTCAAGCTCCCGTATGTTGCCCGGCCAGTGGTAATCCAGAATGATCTCCATAGCCCGCTCGGAAACACCATGGACCTGCTTGTTGACCCGGGCGCATGATTTCAGGAGCAGGTGCTCCACCAGCAGCGGGATGTCGTCCCTGCGCTCTCTGAGGGGAGGCAGGCGGATTGTGATGGTGTTGAGCCGGTAAAAAAGATCTTCCCGGAATTCACGGTCCTCGATAGCCTTTTCCAGGTTCCTGTTGGTGGCCGCAATAAGGCGGACATCCACCTCCCTGGTCCGGGTCTCTCCTACACGCCGAATCTCCCCGGAGTCGACGGCTCTCAGGAGCTTGGCCTGAAGTTCCAGGGATATATCACCGATCTCATCAAGGAACAGGGTCCCGCCGTCGGCCTCTTCAAAAAGCCCCTTTTTGTCGGAAACGGCCCCTGTAAAGGCACCCTTGACGTGGCCAAAAAGTTCGCTGTCAAGGACTCCGGCTGCTATTGCGGTGCAGTTAATGGCGATGAGATGCCGGTCTGCCCTGTCGCCGGCCCTTTGAATGGCCCTGGCCACAAGTTCCTTGCCGGTGCCGCTCTCCCCACGGATCAGTACTGTGGTGGGCGTTGGGGCTACCCGGCTGATAATCTCCTGAATCTGCCTGACCTGCTTTGAAACGCCTACCATTTCTGATGATGACGTGACGTTATTGAGTTGCTTCTGGATGATCTCGTACTTCTGGACCAGTTCCTCGTTGTGACTGGACAACTCACGGATGAGATAGGGGAAACACATCTCCAGTTTGGCCAGTCCGTGGACAACGGCTTTGGCTTTCTCCCTGCAGGTAGGAAACCCGCAGGCCCCGCAGTTCAGTTCTTCCTCTGAGGTGTTCATGCCCAGGGTATCCAACACCTGCTGGATGGCCTCGGGTGCCGGTTCCACCAACTCTGATGAACGGTCCACATAGGGTTTTATCAGGTCGATATGCTCCCCCTCAGCCAGGGGTATGGGAACCTCAGCGGCCTCTTCGATGACCCTGGCGAGGAGATCCTGACGCTGAAACAGGGTAAGATCCGTTCCCACACCGTGGGAAGCGTCCTCAATGGTGCAGTATTTAACCATCGCCAGGCCGTGCCTGAACGATCCGCTGTTTACTTCGTTTAAAAAGGCCAGTGAGCGGCCTTCTCCGGAGACAGCCAGGATACGGGAACGTTTGGATTCGCCTCCCGGGACCAGCCTGGCGAGAAAATCACGGGTGAGCCAATACTGACCGCCGGCCAGAAGGTGAGAACGGTAGTCGAAGGAACCCTCTGTTTTAAACTTGTATCCCTTATCTGAGAGCCAGCCCTTCAGTTCACTGAAGGTAACGACCGCATCGATATCGGTTTCGAAACCGGGTTTGGCCATTTTACCTTTGGTTGCGAGGCACGATGAAGCCAGCACGATCCTGATGGGGCTTTCAGAGCGGCTTTTAAGATAGCGCGCTGTGCCCACGGCAGGGATGACTACCGGGATCATATATGGGATCAGGTTGGGTGTGTGTTTTTCTACATAGGAAGAAGATATGAGACATAAAGACCCGATAAACGGGTTATTTTTCTTTTCAAGGATAGTTTCATAGGCCTTAAGCACATACTCGACGGCCAGGAGAGAAGACTGAACCTGGGCGAATCCCTCTTTCTCCAGTATGGCCTGAAAATCATCGGGAGAGATGTCTGGGAAGGTGATGGGCCAGTTGGTATCGAGAAGGATAATGGTAGGCTTCTGGCCGCCCAGAATGGTTTCCATTCTTTTTAAGGTATCGGTCACCTTGATCGCTCCCTGGCTGCAGGCATCAACACAATGGCCGCAATTAATGCAGCGGGTGTGGGAGATGGTGGTGCCATCTTCCTCCACATTGATAGCGTTAACCGGGCAGACCCGGACACAGGCATAACATTTCTTGCAGCGGGATTTGTCGGTAGTGATGATCTTCATGGGGCCACCCTTACGTTAATCAAGTCAAATGCATTCACCTTCCGGGTCCATATTCCCGGCTGAACAGTTATTACTTAATACATAAACAGGTTTGTGTCAAATATGGCTCAAATAAGAAAGTTGTGTGCCACACAAAGAAAGAGGGAAGGCTAATGCCTTCCCTCTTTGCCTAGGGGGGGTCCTAGGATTTACCAGGTCGTGGACCATGATAACTCTATAATCGGGAGTAAAACTCCTAATTGTTCAGTGCGTTGCGGTACTTGCTCCTGGTCTGGGTGTTAAACTCTGCCTCGTACGTAAAGCGCATGGCTTCGGCTATGGTCCTTTTTAAGGTAAACTCGCTAGCGGGTTTCCTTACGACGACCTTCATCTTGGCCATTCTTCTAAAAACTTCTACATCGATCATTTTCGCGCTTCTTGCCATTTGGTGCCTCCTTGACTCTTTCGAGTGCCGTTTTTGGCCAACACCCGTTATTAATTTTATCGTTCCAGGTTGTTATCGATTGTCTGTCGAGTCTAGAGCAAGAGCCATGCCAGAAACTGTTAAGTATGGTTATTCAATGGAAGAGCAGGGCGCATTTGGCACAGACTTTCATGTAAGAAGGAAAAGCTTTTAAAAACAATTACATACATCTAAATTAACAGGAAATTATCTTTATATCTAAAAATATGGATCGTATACAATGCACGGTATTATTGTTTGAAAACAGCTACTTGGCACATATGTGACAATACTGGCACACATAAAAAGCTGTATATTTACAGTATTCTAGGATGGAGTGTGCAAGGCTGTGCCTAGAATGGCACAATATGGTAGCCAGCAATAATTTGTGTGGCACAATTCCGGTTGAACAAGGGCAAATATATTAAAATTTTTTTCATGTAGGGGTTTTTATTTGCCATAGGACCAAAGATTGCTGTCAGTAACGGGGGAAATGGTTTGAAAAAATGCTATTAAATAATTTGATCACCGAAACTGGTGTAGATATATATGATCGCTGGCTATGAAATGACTTGTCGTATGATTTGGATCAGGACTTGGAACTGGTTTTTATTCATTAAACTTTTAACCGCTTCAATCTTCCGTTTTTTTTAAATGCTTTCCACAATCGGTTTCCATAGATACTTCAAACTTATTGCACACCATTTCAGTTGCATTAGAGCCCCTCTTCGGGTAGAAAATATTTTAAAATTTTTTTTAAGTGACCCTATTTATAGTTCTGTTTTACGTGGTAAAATAATATGATATTTTAGGAAGGTAAGGGTGCATTCAGTTAACAGTTGGCCCGATACCCGATTTAGTTGAACGTAAATCCGAAGCCAAAGGAGATGAGCATGAGCAAGAAGACTGTTTTGATCGTGGCGATCGTGATGGCGGTAGGCTTTGTTGCCGCCCCCATGGTGTTTGCCTCAGGCCATGAGATCCTTATTGGCCATCCGGCCACGCTGTCCGGCACCCACGCCAAGTCTGGTGAGCAGGCTGTGGGGGGAGTCAAGGCGGCCATTGACTGGGTCAACAACACCCGGGGCGGCGTTATGGTCGGGGGCAAGAAAAAGATGATCGCCTACAAGGTGTACGATTGCGAGTCCAAGAAGGAGTCGGTCACAAGCCTACTCGAGCGGCTTATAACTACTGACAAGGTCCATTTCACCTACGCGCCTTACAGCTCGGGGCTCACTCTCGCAGGTGCCCCGGTGGCGGAAAAATACGGTATGATCTACATGGACCATGGCGGTGCTTCCGACAAGATCTTTGCCCAGGGGTTTGAGTACATCGTACAGACCATCGGCCCCGGATCCAGCTATCACGCCGGCACCCTTGATATGGTGAAGAAGATCGATCCTTCTGCCAAAAAGGTCGCCCTTGCCTACGAGGACTCCGAGTTCGCAAGATCAGTCATGGACGGCGCTGAGGCCAAGGCAAAGGAGCTTGGTTTCGATGTGGTCTTCAAAAGGACCTATCCGGCGAAAGTTACCGATCTGACTCCCCTGCTTTCCGATCTAAAAGCCGCGGGCGCGGAGATCGTCATTGGCGGCGGTCACTTCCAGGACGGGCAGCTTTTGAACAAGCAGATGGCTGACCTGGACATCAACCCCAAACTTCTCTCCCTCATTGCGGCTGCGACCCTGCCCGCCTTCGGCGAGGCCCTGGGTAAACTGGCTGAAGGTGTCATGGGTCCCTCCCATTGGGAGTACGGCGTGACCTTTTCAAAGGCCGGAGCCGCTAAACTGGGCAAGAGCTGGATCGGCCCGAGCCAGGATGAGTACGTGGCTCTCTTCAAGAAAGCTGTCGAAAAAGACATGCTGCCCGACTATCATGCCGCGGAGGCCAGCGCAGCGCTGTTGTCTCTGGTGTTGGCTATCGAAAAGGCTGATTCCCTGGATTCGGATAAGGTCCGGGCAGCTCTCGGCGACCTGACCTTCATGAGCTTTTACGGCGGTTGGGATATCGACGACACCGGCAAACAGGTAGGGCACTCCATGGTTGACGTACAGTGGCAAGGTGGCGAAAGGAAAATCGTATGGCCTGAGGCCGCTCAGACTGCTGTCCCGGCATACCCGAAGAGGAAGTTCTAAAGGAACCTAACAGGGCCGGTAGCGTCTGCTACCGGCCTTTTTTTGTACGCTTTTGTTATTGTAACTGTTCTGGTAACTCCTTGGAAAATAATGTTTTCCGTCTGAACTAGTGGGAAGATGGCGTATGTGGTTCGTTGCCAGTCTCCCTGGAAACGAGGGGAATCGTGCTTTTTGAGCAATTAGCCGGAAACCTGGTGCAGGGGCTTGTTCTGGGTGCTGTGTACGGCATGGCCACCATGGGACTCAGCCTAATATTCGGGGTTTTGCAGGTCGTCAATGTCGGGCATGGAGCCTTCATTATGGTGGGGGCGTTCACCGCTCTCACCATGTTCCAGGCCATGGGGGTGCCACCGATCTTCGCTATTCCGGTAGCTTTTATGATCGGCATGGCGCTGGGGATGCTTTTCTATTTCGGTGCGGTCAAGCCTCTGGTTTCTCCCAGCGGGTCCGGAATAAAGAAACTCTCGCCACGGAGAATGGGGATGGCGGCCGGCATGTTCATCGGCCTCATCGTGCTCATGTGGATCAGCTCCGGGTACTTCAACCTCAACATCGCAATTTACCTGTTTGTGGGGATCATCTTCATATACGGGTTCGCCCTTTACATCTACGGGGGCAGGAGGCAGGACAAAGCCCCGGAACTTGCCACCCTTCTGGTCACCTTCTCCTTTGGGGTCATACTCGAGGAGGTGGTGAAACAGATCTTCACATCGGAGGCGAGGGGATACTACTGGGATATCGGCAAGCTGGACATCGGGATCACCGTCCTGCCCTACCCGAAACTCCTCGCGGCCTTCGGAAGCTTTGCCATAGCGATCATCCTTTACCTGTGGTTTAACAAGACCCGTGCAGGAATGGCCATGCGCAGCGTCGTGGAGGACGACGTGGGTGCCCGCGTGTGCGGTGTGAACGTTGACTGGCAGTACGCCCTGAGTTTTTCTCTGGGCATCGGGCTGACGGTGACCAGCGGTGTACTCCTCACCATGTTCATCCCGGTGGGGATCAACCCCTACATGGGAGGGCCATACACCCTCAAGGCCTTTGTAATAGCGGTTCTAGGCGGCCTGGCATCGCCCTACGGAGCTTTTTTTGGCGGTGTGGTTTTCGGTTTGCTGGAGAACGGCTCTTATACCCTCTTCGCTAATATAAAAGGCCTTGAACCCTTCGCCATGACGAGGTTCTTCTCCTTTGTCATGCTTCTCGTCATCCTGCTCATTCGCCCCACCGGGCTCCTGAGGTCTAAATAATGAAGAGAACCGATAAATATTTCCCCATTTTTCCGGTCCTCATCGCCTACGGGATCCTGCTTGGTTATGGGCTCATCAACCCGGGCAAGTGGCAGCTGGTGTCCCAGCTGGCCTTTTACTGTACCCTGGGGCAGGCGTTTAACCTGTTCATGGGTATGACCGGGTATGTTGACTTCGGTTACGTAGCCTTTATGGGCATCGGGACTTACGGGATGGCTATTACAATCTATCATCTCGGCGACAAAGGTTTGGGATTTCTCCTGATCCTCATCGGCTTCGTGCTTGCCGCTGTTTTTTCCATACTTCTGTCCCTCGCCGTGGGTGCGGTGGCACTGAGGCTCCGGGGGGCCTACTTCGCCATTGCCACCATAGGTGTGAACGAAGGTTTTCGTTTTCTCATCGAGGGAGCCCGGATCTGGAACGGTTCCGAGGGCATGATCTTCACCCGCCACATGAAAAAGGCTTTTGGAAAACCTGCCGCCATGGCCATCGGGACCTTCTGGGCCGATATCATGATGTTTTGCATCGCTGTCCTCGCAGCTGTCATGACCCTCGTCTACATGAGGAACAAGGTGGGCTACGCCCTGACAGCCCTCCGTGAGGATGAGGATGCCGCCAAGGTCATGGGCATCAACGTGACGAAGTACAAGATCATAGCCTTTATCACTAGCGCAGCCCTGGCGGGCCTCCTGGGTGCAACAGCCTGGGCTCTGAAACTCCAGTACGTGTACCCTTCGGATGTTTTCGAGATCCATTACACGGTGGAGGCCATCATCATCGTTCTGCTGGGTGGTGCGGGGACCCTCCTGGGCCCCATTGTGGGCGGGCTTATCTACGGGATCTCTAAATATTACCTTTCCATCGTCCTGCCTGGCTTCCAGTTACTTATCTTCGCGCCCATCATCGTGGCCATTATTGTTCTGTTCCCCGAGGGGACCGTTGGGATCCTGAAAAAAAGGGTCTCGGGCACTCCCCTTCAGAAGTTTATAATCTGAGGTAAATGATAATGCCCTTACTCAAATGTGAGAACGTTACCAAGCGGTTCGGGGGACTGGTGGCCGTGGATGACATGAGCTTTAACATCGATCACGGTGAGATGATGGCCATTGTCGGGCCCAACGGCGCCGGAAAGACCACCATGTTCAACCTCATCAACGGGGTGTTCCCTGCAGACGAGGGGACCATACTGTTCGATGGGGTGGACGTCACCAACTTCCCGGCCTATAAACGGGCTCATCTCGGCATGGGGAGGACCTTTCAGATCCCCAGGCCCTTTTCCTCGGCTACTGTTCAGGAGAACATCGCCATCGGCGCCATGTTCGGAGCAGCTGGGAGTGAGATCAAGGTGGACGAGGCCATGGAGATGGCTGACTACTACATCGATCTCATTGGACTTAAGGACCACCGGGACAAGCCGGCCGGTGGGCTCACCCCCATAGAGAAAAAACTGGTGGAGATCGCCCGGGCCCTGGCCATGAAGCCAAAGCTCCTTCTCATGGATGAGGCCATGGCCGGAATGAATCCGAAGGACATCGACGAAATGGTTGTTTTCATCAAGCACATAAGGGAAACGGAAGGGATCGCCATCGTAGCTATGGTGGAGCACATCATGCGGGCTGTGGCCGGTCTGGCTGAACGGGTCATCGTCATGCACCAGGGGGCCATGCTTGTTGATGAACCAACAAAAGAGGCCCTCAACGACCCACGGGTCATCGAGGTGTACCTCGGCAAGCCGGCGGAGGAGTTCGATGCTTAAGGCAGAGAATATAGAATCGGGCTACGGTCCCATGCAGGTCCTGTGGGGACCCAACGTTGAAGTCAAGGCCGGCACCATTACCTCCCTGCTGGGACCCAACGGTGCCGGGAAATCAACCCTTCTCTGGACGATCCTGGGATCGGTCAAGGCCCGCGGGGGTAGCGTCTATTACGATGGGAAGGACGTCACCGACCTCCCGCCCCACGCCAAGGTGGACCTGGGGCTGACCATGGTCCCTGAAGGCAAGCACCTGTTTAAAGAGATGACCGTGTACGACAATCTCATCATGGGCGCTTACCGCAAAGAGGCCCAGGTGGTGAAACAGGAGAACCTGGAGCTGGTCTACTCCATGTTCCCCATCCTTGAAGAGAGATACGCCCAGAAGGCCGGTTCCCTTTCTGGCGGCCAGCAGCAGATGGTCACCATCGGGAGGGCACTCATGACCAAGCCCAAACTCATCATGATGGACGAACCCAGCCAGGGTCTTGCCCCCAAATTGGTCCACGAGATCTTCGAGACCATTGAGAAGATGAAGGAGGAGATCGGTCTGACCATCCTTTTGGTTGAGCAGAACGCCGCTGCTTCACTGGGTGCCGCCGACTATGTGTACGTTATGCATGAAGGGTCCATCAAGGCAGAGGGAACGCCAGATGTGATCAAGGGGTCGGATGAGATAAAGGAAGCGTACCTCGGCATGTAGAAGCGACAGCCTCCCGTACGTGCGTGTGTGCGTGCGTCCGTGAATCCGAAAGAGAGTTACGCCGGCCTTTGGTCGGCGTTGATGTGTTAAAAGCAGGAGTCAGAATCCAGGAGCCAGGATCCAGGGGATTGACCAATTCCAAATTTCAGAAGAGGCCCCAAGGGCCTTTTTTTATGATCGCACCGAAAGATGTCATTGCGAGTATAAAATCGGCCTTTTCCTTATTCTTCCTCCCCCTACCTGGCACGGCGTAGTTTGATGTGAAGACAGCTGAGGGGGGAGGACCGAGGTGGGGGTGATTGGAACTTTCCCACGTGAAGCGATCCCGGTTCACATAAAGACGACTAAAGCCTTAACGCAGAGTTTCGCAAAGCGGCCATTTGAAAGCCGCACCGCAGGGTTACGCAGAGGAATGCCTGGAACTAGGGGAGGAGGAGCGAGGTGGTCCCCAAAAATTGGACAGTGGTATAAGGTGGAAATTACACCAAAGGAGGAACCATGTCCAAGTCGAAGCG
>JARGFZ010000063.1 GCA_029210965.1 bacterium
GCGTTGTGGCCTGCGGCTTTGCCGGGAGGGAACTTACGACCCCTGGTTACCCAGACGCCGCTCCCGCCAGCTACCGAAGTGAACGGATAACTCCTCGGACGGGACTTGAACCCGCCAGATAAATGGCCGTTACTGCATACGGTCGCACCTCACATTCTCAGGTTTCTGATGGTGTTAAATATATAGTCAATCTATGTACTTCGCCGTGGCAGGCTGGTGGTTGAAGCTTTTACCTAGATACGCAGATACTTAGATACTTAGACACCTAGCCACTTAGATACCTCCTGATCTGATCCCTGCCACCTTTGTTTTTTTGACAACTGTGCTAATATTTATCTGGTACGGGACGCGACAAACAGGGACGGCTCTATTTGGCGCGGGTCCAATTTAGTGTAGTTCGGAATTTTCACCAGGGAATCCGGCCTGAAGGCCGGCAGAGGAGGTTTAAAATGTTTAAGGAATTCAAAGAGTTTGCAATGAAAGGCAACGTTGTTGACATGGCCGTCGGTATTGTCATAGGTGCCGCTTTCGGGACTATCGTAAAGTCCTTTGTGAGCGACATCCTGATGCCGCCCATCGGATTACTTATGGGCAACGTGGACTTTTCCAACCTTTTCATTATCCTGAAAGAGGGTTCCCAGGCGGGTCCCTTCATGACCATCGCAGATGCACAGGCTGCCGGGGCAGTGACATTGAATTACGGAATGTTTGTCAACACAGTCATAAGCTTTATCATTGTCGCTGTAGCGGTATTCATGGTCGTTAAATCCCTGAACAAAATGCAGCGCCAGGAAGAGACTCCTCCGGAGGTGCCGACCACGAAAGAGTGTTCATTTTGCTTCACCAACATTGCCATTAATGCGACCCGCTGCCCGAACTGCACTTCCGAGCTTTAGCAGGTCAGTCATTTAACATTTATTTCAAATTGTCGGACAGCAGCAAAGGGAAAGGCGGAATCTGGTTCCGCCTTTCCTTTAACGCCTCAATGGGGGGCATAGAGCGTATCGCCCTGCCCGGTGTTCGGGAAAACCCGGGACCTGGAAATAAATCCAAAGGGGGCATCATTGCGCGTCCGATAAACTCTGCTCCTGCTATTAATATCTCTCTTCTCCACTTCCTTCATTTGTCTATGCTAAAATCCACCCAACCATCAACGATTCGTTGCTGCTACCGGGAGCGTGCATGAGCCAGACACTTGGGAACTACACAATCCAGGGAGAGATCGGCCAGGGTGGAATGGCTGCTGTCTACAAAGCCCTGCAGGAATCCCTCAACCGGGTCGTGGCCTTGAAGGAGCTTGACCTGGCGAGGTTCCGTTCCGAGCCAAACGCTCTGGAACGGTTTCGCCTCGAGGCCAGGGCTGCCGCCGCTCTGGAGCATCCCAACATCGTCACGGTCTATGATCTCTGGGAAGAGGATAACAAGGCCTATATAGCCATGGAGTTTGTCAGCGGTGCGGAGCTTAAGGATGTCCTGCTCAGTCTGGGATCGATCCCTTACCTGAACGCCGTTCTCATTGCAATGGCCATCAGCGAGGCTTTGCATTACGCCCACTCAAAGGGGATGGCGCACAGGGATGTCAAGCCGGGCAATATCATGCTGTCAGACAGCGGTGAGATAAGGCTCATGGATTTTGGCATTGTTTCGGTTGCAGGAGCAGGTGACCTCACCGTTACAGGGCAGATCCTCGGTACTCCTGCATACATGTCCCCTGAACAGATCGCCGAGGAGGAGTTGGGGCCGGGTGCCGATCTTTTCAGCCTTGGCGCGGTGCTTTACGAAATGATCGCCGGACGAAAACCGTTCTCCGGAACGAACCACATTGCCCTTATACAGGATGTTCTCCACGGTGAGCCAATACCCCTGCACGAACTGGATCCACAAGTGCCGGAATCCATTTCCCGGGCGGTGATGAAGTGCATTGAGAAGACCCCTGAACGCCGTTTCGGCTCCATGGAGGAGTTTTCCACCGTCCTGGAAATGGTGATGCCCCTGGAAACGCCCAGCCGCCCGGATGTCATTAAACGGCTTGTGGTAAACACCAGGGAGCAGGAAAGGACGAGACTTCACTCAAGTGCTGGTGAGGATGACCGAACATCTCCCATGGTCAGGACAACGGGAGGTGGGGAAAAAAAGCCCTCCCTGAATACTTCAGCGGAAAAAGGAGAAGAAAGGTCCCTGATCCGGGATCCGGGGTCGTCCATCTATGAACTTGAGGTGGGACCCTCAGCGGAACTTCCCCCGCTTGAGCCCGACGGATCCATGACAGACAGCTTTGAAAGAGAGCCTGTCGTTAAGAGTTCACCTCAAACACCCCTGACCATGAAGGATGTACCCGAACTGGATCCTGAGAAGGATGAAGGTCGATATATAGAGAAAACAAAAAAGCGCAAAACAGGAAGACCTTTTCTCTGGATCCTTCCCATAGTCCTGCTTGCAGCAGGAACTGCTGTATGGTTTTTTGCCGGTGGCTCCAGGCAAAGTGAAATTTTAAAAAAGGTCGTTACATCACCATTAAAAGCCCGGATCACTCTTGTGGCTGGACCAGCAGGCAGCGTATTTATGGATGGAGAACTCGTGGGTGAGGCGAACCCTTCCCTGACATTCGATGTGAAACCCGGACTTCACAAGCTGGAGGTAAAAAACTCCAGGTTCGTTACCCGGAAATTCATTGTGGAGTTAGAACCGGGGGAATTTAAAGAGATAGAAGTTAGATTCGGTGACCAGTGAACCGTGAACAGAAAATGCTTATTTTTCAGGGATTAAGGGGATAAAACGGGGTCAATCACGCCTTTGGCGTGACAGGCGGTGAAAGAAGGGGGAAGATCAACACCTTAGGAAATTGGTTTTTTGGTTTACCCCATCCCCTCCACCCCCTTCATCCCTGTTAGAAATCGCCTTGGGTAATATCTGCTATCCTGGAAGTTGGAAACGGGAGCTTGAGGAGCGTGAGTGGCGCTCATTGAGAAGTGAGGGTGTAAAATTGAGAATAGGCAAACCGTTAGTAATTGCATTTGTGTCTGTTTTTTTCACCATCTCCGCGTGCGGTGGAGGGTCCACGGCCGACTGGGCGGATCTTCCTGAGTACCTCTCAGGCGGGGTCGTGATCTACGGTGACAGCCGGACAGGTGACAGTATGCACCGTTTGATGATGGAGGGTATGGCATCTCTAACTCCAGAGGCTGTTTTCCATACAGGGGATCTGGTCAACGATGGACGGGTGGCCGACAACTGGGTCACCTTCAACAACATCGCTTCCCAACTGCCATCCGGGACCCCCTTTTACCCGGCGTTAGGAAATCATGAACACGAATCGTCCCTGTATTTCGACAACTTCGAACTTCCAGGGAACGAGAGGTGGTACTCCGTAAACGACATAGAGGGGCTGAAATTCATTGTGCTGGACACCGGATCTTCCCTGGCGGCGGCGACCTCCCTTATCGAGGCATCCACCCAGTATCATTGGCTGGAAAGCGAACTGTCCTCCAGCATTTCATCCACCGACTTCACCATCGTGACCTTCCACTATCCCCTTTACAGCACCGGACAGCACGGCAGCGATGAACCGGGTATTCGGGACGACCTGGTGCCCCTTTTCCAGCAGTACGGCGTTGACACCGTATTCAACGGCCATGACCACGACTACGAAAGGTCAACGGTCAACGGCATCCGGTACATTGTTGCGGGAGGGGGAGGGGCTCCCCTCAGAGATCAGAAAAGTATCAGCTCCGACAGCGACCTGTTTGTAAAGGCCTACCATTTCTGCGTGTTGTATTTTGATGGGGAGGGGAAGCTGATGGTTGATGTGTGGAACGATTCCGTAGAAATTATTGACAGCTTTGAAATTACTAACAGGTGACTGATCCTCCCACTCCATTCCATCCCATATAATACTGTTTCCCAACGCCAGGGCATGATTTTAACAGGGATAAAGGGGATGAAGGGGATAGACCTGAAATCCCATAGGCTTAAAGCTACAAGAAATGACTCCAGCATAAACTCCAATTCCACACATTCCGATATGGATAGTGCAAGTCAAGTGTTATGGAATTAAGAGACCTGACCTCCCGGATATTAAAGGTGTGTTTTGAGGTGAGCAACGAACTCGGATGCGGTTACCTTGAATCAGTTTATGAAAAGTCGCTGATTATTGCTTTTCGTGAAGAGGGGCGAAATGTGAATCACAGGTTTCTCTTCATGTTCAATTCAGGGGGCACTTGGTTGGAGAGTTTTATGCGGATTTGGTGGTCGAGAATAGTGTTTTGTTGGAATTAAAAGCGGTACAATCCATCGCACCAGAACATATTGCACAGATGCTGAATTATCTCAAAACTACAGAATTACCCGTTGGAATGTTGATCAATTTCAGAAAAGCGAAGGTTGAGTACCGACGTTTTAACAATTATTTTGAGAAGATAGAATTACCATGTAGTTGAATGTTTAGCTTTTCCATGTTTAGCTTTTCCATCCCTTTCATCCCTTTCATCCCCTTCATCCCTGTTAAATTTGCCTGAGGGTCGTGTCTTTGTGGTAAATGAGCTATCTGGAGCGTTGCGGTGTGTCTCGCTTTCACCTTTCACGGTTCACCATGAACCCTCCTTGAAAACACCCTTACAAAAGGTTATTCTCCACAGTTGAGCCGTTTAGAGCAAAAGGTTACTGTTGCCAGAAAAATCTTTTATTTCAGTAGTTTTCAAGGGACGCTAAGGGCAAAGTCAATGGTCATTCTAGTTACCAACGATGACGGTGTATACGCACCCGGGATACTGGCTCTGACAGAAGCCCTCAGGTCGGTGGGAAAGGTTGTCGTGGCGGCTCCGGACAGGGAGAGGAGTGCGGCAAGCCATTCCCTGACCCTTAATCAGCCGCTTCGCGTTGATGAGCTGGGCAAGGACCGTTACGCCATAGACGGAACCCCCACCGACTGTGTTCACCTGGCGGTGAACGTCATACTTGAAGGCAGGAAACCCAATCTCCTGGTATCCGGGATCAACAGGGGAGGGAATATGGGACAGGATGTTACCTACTCCGGCACCGTATGGGCCGCCCTGGAAGGAAACCTCATGGGGATTCCCTCCTTTGCCGTATCTCTCGCTGATGACCGTTACGCCGATTACCGACCGGCTGCCACCTTTGCCGAGAGAACAGCACGGTGGATATTAGAGAACGGCCTACCGGAGGACACGATCTTCAATATCAACGTCCCGGATAATCCAGAGCAGGACCTTGGCAAATACCTCTTTACGAGCCAGGGGTTAAACCGTTTTTCTGAAAGCGTGATTCGGAAAGAGGACCCGAGAGGAAGATCCTATTTCTGGATCGGTGGTGAACGGCTCCCTTACTGTGGAAGCATCGAGACCGATGTGGGAGCGGTTAATGGGGGATATATCAGCATTACGCCCCTTCACGCAGACATGACCAACTATAGGGAACTTGAGACTCTTAAGAACTTTCATCCGGAAAATTTCAAACCTGGAGACAAAATTGAAAAACAACGCTGACCGGCAGGCCTGGGCTCGTAAAAGGATGGTGGAAAAAGATATCTGCCCGCGGGGTATCAAGGACCAGAGGGTTCTGGACGCCCTGTTGAAGGTACCCAGGCATCTGTTCGTAGGCGATGCTCACCGCATGAGCGCTTACGAGGACCATCCCCTTTCCATTGGAGAAGGGCAAACCATATCCCAACCGTACATCGTCGCACTCATGACTGAGGCTCTCAAGCTAACAGGCAGTGAGACGGTGCTGGAGATCGGCACCGGTTCCGGCTACCAGACAGCCATGCTGGCGGAGCTGGCCGCCCGCGTCTACTCTATCGAGAGGGTGCCTTCCCTCACGGGGCGGGCCCGCAAGGTCCTCGACAGCCTCGGATACAAAAACGTCCTGATCAAGTTGTCTGACGGCACGCTGGGCTGGGAGGAATACGCGCCCTACGACCGGATCATCGTCACCGCGGGAGCTCCGTCCGTTCCGGAACCGCTTATTGAACAGCTTGCGCCCGGGGGTATTCTGGTCATACCGGTAGGGACGAACTCCCTGCAGGAACTTGTGCGCGTTACCAAGGGGGAGGATGGATCCATCAGGGAGGATCGCCTGGGCAGCTGTGTCTTTGTGCGCCTTGTGGGCAAACACGGCTGGGAGGTTAACTGATGGTAGAGGGAATGATCAACTGGATGACAGGGTGGGCCCAGAGCCCCTCCGGGGAGACAGCCCTTTTTCTTCTGGCCTTTGCGGAATCCTCATTTTTCCCTATCCCCCCGGATGTTCTCCTTATTGCCATGGCGATGCTCCGGCCGGAAATGGCTTTCAAGCTGGCACTCATCTGCGCTGTGGGGTCGGTTCTCGGAGGTATGTTCGGATACGGGATCGGCTGGGTGGGAGGCAGGCCCCTGCTTCACAAACTTTTCTCGGAGTCAAAGATCCAGGTTGTGAAAAAGGCTTTCGAAAAGTATGAGATCTGGGCTATCGCGGTTGCAGGGTTCACACCGGTGCCCTACAAGGTCTTCACCCTTTCAGCAGGCACCTTCGAAATACCGTTCAAGCCTTTTGTCCTGGTATCGGCTTTAAGCCGCAGCGCCCGTTTTTTCATGGTGACCGGGGCTATTTATTTTTGGGGAGAGTCGGTGAGGCACCTCATTGAAGATTACTTCAACTGGCTCAGTATCGTTTTTATGGTCCTTCTCGCGGGAGGTTTTTTTCTGGTCAAGTACGTTGTTGACCGGAGTCATCGGGAACATGAGGGGTAGTTTGATCTCAGATTTCAAATCTCAGATCTCAAAGCCACCAAAATGCACTCGTGCACTGGTGCACTGGTGCACTCTTTCCCGGTTCACGGTTCACGGTTCACAGTTCACCCGTGGCCGCCTGGGTTTCTGCCTGATATTATTAATGGCTGCCATCACTACAGGTTGCGCCTCCAGGCAGGTGTATTACCCCCCGAAACCGTGGGTCCCCGTGAAACAGCCGGGCCAGGACCAGGGCTTTACCGGCATTTATCACACGGTGGAAACAGGTCAAACCTTGTGGCGGATCTCCAAAACTTATGGGGTTGACCTGGAGACGCTGCAGTGGGTAAATGACGTTGAGGATGTAACCGACCTGCGTATTGGCAGGGTGCTATTCATTCCCGGGGTCAGTCAGGCTCTTGAAGTCCTGTCCACCCCTACGGAGGATGAAACACCTTCCATGGAAGGGATCACGCTGATCTGGCCCCTCCACGGGCGAAAGACATCTGATTTCGGGCCCCGGGGGAAAGACGTTCATAAGGGGATAGACCTGGCGGCTCCCAGGGGAACGCTGGTTCTGGCATCTGCCTCAGGAAGGGTTGCATATAGTGGGAATGGTATGAGAGGTTATGGTAAGGTGGTTGTGCTGAAACACGCCAACGATCTTTCCACTGTGTATGCGCACAATTCGGTACTCCAGGTTAGAATGGGGGACAATGTAATAAAGGGACAGACTATAGCGAAGGTTGGATCCACGGGGCGCGCCACCGGACCACATCTTCACTTCGAGATCCGCAGAAGAGGTGTTGCCGAGGATCCCCGAAAATATCTGTCCAGACTGTAGCGTGGATGTCCAGAGGTAAGAGTTCGGACATAGGGGAAGAGAATAATAGCTCCTCTGCTTCGAAGGGCGCCAAAAGAGGTGCGGGAGCGAGCCGGGATCCCATCAGGATCTACCTGGATGAGATTCGCCGTACGAAACTGCTCACCGCAGAAGAAGAGCTGAAACTGGCAAAGAGGGTGTGGGAGGGGGAAGAGGACGCTCGATGCCTCATGATCGAATCCAACCTCCGGCTCGTTGTCAATATAGCCAAGAGGTATATGAATCGAGGACTTCCCTTGCTGGATCTTATCGAAGAGGGAAATCTGGGCCTTATCAGGGCCGTGGAAAAGTTCGACTACAAGAGAGGTTTCCGCTTTTCTACCTACGCGACCTGGTGGATCCGACAATCCGTTGAGCGCGCCATCGTCAACCAGGCTCGGATTATACGACTCCCTGTTCATGTCTCCGAGGATATAACCACTACTCTTAAGGCGGAGAGAAAACTGTTTCAGCAGTTGGGCCGGGAACCTGCAATGGAGGATATTGCGGAGTTCCTTGATCTGCCGCTTATCAAGATCCAGTACATCTACCAGATTGTCCGGAGAACCTCTTCCATCGAAACCCGCGTTGGCCAGGATGATGACCAGGAACTCATGGATCTCTTACCGGACGATAAGGCCGTCATGCCCTCTGAGAGGATAGAGGAAGAAAGCCGTGTAGCACTCATTTACAACTGGCTCAATGAACTTCTGAAAAACGAAAGGGAGATCATCATCCTCAGGTTCGGGCTGGGCGATGGTGAACCCAAGACTCTCGAGTCCATTGGTCAGCAGTATGGTGTGACCCGGGAGAGGATCCGGCAGATCGAAGCTTCTGCCCTGCGCAAGCTGAGGAAGATCAGTACGAGGATGGATATAGGGCTTGACGAGATTCTGTAAAGGCCGTGAATCGTGATTGGTATGGGCTGTGATCCCGGTGAAGCCTTCGGGATTGCCACTTCGCCCTCGGCTCCCCCGCCGCTCCTCGCAATGACAACGTTGAACGTTAAACTTACCTTTCCCTGATCACGGTTCACTGTTCACTCTTTTTCCCTTTTCTAACCAAAATTAATTATTTTTTTGTCCCCCTTAGCGTTTATAAAAATCAGAGATATACTTGCTTTGCCTCGATATTCGAGGTGCCCAGCAACGGGTTTTCCCTTAAAAGGAGGTGTCATTCGGTAGAGTCGCCAACCCCAGGGGTTAGTGTGGGTATCTGTTTGTTCTTAAACAATTTTTTGGAGGACAGGAGAACATGAAAAGTTACATAAGGCGTTTACCGGTTTTAATTGCAGTAATTAGTGTGCTGGTACTTTCAGGCGTCTTTCTATTCGGCCAGGTTGCCCAGGCGGCACCCTGGCCGACCAGACCAATCGAGTTCACAATCCCTGCCGGAGTCGGCGGTGGCGCCTACCAGTATGCCCGGTTCCTCATCGGCCTGAACGTCAAAGGCAAATACGTTGTTTCTCAGCCCATCATTCCCGTCAACAAAGATGGCGGTGCCAAGGCTGTGGCCATGCAGTCGGTGCTGGGGCAGAAGGGGAACGAGTACCAGATGATGATCACCCTGAACGCCTTTTTCACGACCCCGCTGTTTCAGAAACTGCCCTTCAGCTACAAGGATTTCACTCCCATAGCCCTGCTGGCGCTGGACAACTTCCCGCTCTGGGTTAAAAACGACAGTTCTTACAAGACGGCTGCAGATTTCATCGAGGCAGCCAAGAAGGAAAGCCTCCAGGTGGTGGGTACCGGCTCGAAACAGGAGGACGAGATCGTCTTCCGGGCCATCGAGCGCATCGCCGGTACCAAACCGTTCAAGTATGTGCCCTTCAAGGGCGGCAATGACGTTGCCCAGGCTCTTGTGGGCGGACACGTCGTAGCCACGGTAAACCAGGTGAGCGAAGTTGGGGGGTTCTTCCCGGAGTTCGTGCGACCGCTTTGTGTGTTCCAGGAGAGACGCCTTAACATCCCCGGATATGAGAATGTCCCCACGGGCAAGGAGGCCGGCATCGATTTAAGCTACAATATGATGCGCGCCATCTTCGCTCCTCCCGGCATCTCGGATGAGGCCAGAGACGGACTCGTAGGGCTGTTCAAGAAGATCTCCGAGGACAAGGAGTGGCTGGCCTTCGCCGCAAAGACGGGTCTGAAGCCAACCTTAATGAAAAGAGGGAATCAGTCTGAAGTGTAGCGTTTAAAGTGTAGTGTGTAGAGAGAAACCTCAAACATCAAACTTGATAGAATCGCAAAAAGTCCAATCCGGGACTTTTAGCTCCACGGAAAGGGAAAAGCGTCGTTTTCCCTTTCCTTACAAATCAATGACTTACGGAGTGAGTCATTGATTTGGG
>JARGFZ010000064.1 GCA_029210965.1 bacterium
GGAGAGTATCTGATTTTTTTTCTCATGACCCCATCCTCTTAAAGAATGGAGTCTCCGGCAATCTCGGGGCGGTTCAGGGGCGGCAATTCAGAGACAAGTGAGTCCTTTAGGACCACCAACCCCACAAGCCACACCCCCGTCAAAACAAAGTCTACTATCTCGGAGGCGGGCTGTCACCTGACTAAAATCCGATGGTAGACCCCAATGGTTTCTGGCAGCAGGGATACTGGAATTATAAGGATTTAACTGCCATGATCAATCTTTCATCCAGAGTTATCAGTTCCCCCTTCAGTTCTTTGGCCAGCCACAGATAGCTTGCATCATAGGTTGTAAGACCTGTAGCCATTGCCAGAGTCACTGTCGCTCGGTGATCGACCTGAACCGTGTCGATGGCAAACCTGTTGAAAAGATCGAAGGCCGACATCAATCGAGTCTCCAGTTCTGGATGAGCAACGATCTTTTTCAAACATATGCTGGCCATCTCGAACCGGAGCAGGGCGGGCGCAGCCAGATGAGCGTCTTCCATGACCTTGGCGACCTCCTCGGCTTTCGATTCTCCAAAGAGCAAAGCCCCCATTGCCGAGGCGTCAACGACGCAGATCCGCATCCCGGTCCTCCCTCAGAAACGCGGCAGATTCATCAGGTGTACAAAGATCGGACGCCCTGACTTCCGCCAGCAACTCCGCAGGTGAAAGGTACCGCTCTTCGTAGACGCTCTGCTTTAGAATGCTCATCAGTTCCCCCTGGAGGGAGCGATGATGCCTCTGAGCCCGGCGGCGCAATTTCTCGGCAATTTTCTCCGGCACATTTTTAATGGAAAGATTGACCGACATCACTACCTCCTTATATGGTTCCGTTTAGGCTCCATTATAGAACCACACAGATAATTGCACAAGGTATCATCCAGGAAACTTGCAGAAACCTTTTGTCTGGCAAAATGGGGGCCAGGAAACCCCAATGATCAGTTAATCTGAACACAGGGTTCACTTTCAGCCAGGATGTGATTTATGGTACTATCTTACCCAGCTGCAATGGCACTCTTTCCCGGGGGTAAAGATAATGGGTAAACTTAATAATATTTTTGCTGTTGTCCTGGCCGTCACCTGGACCTTATTCATCATCACCATGGTCAACCTCGTCGGCATCAAGGAAGAACGGCTCATCAACCAGATCGCCATAAGCCAGGCCAAATCGGTGTTCCAGGTCATGGTGGATATGCGGAGCTGGACCGCCAGGCAGGGCGGAGTTTACGTCGTCCCCAGTGAAACCACACCACCTAACCCGTACCTTGACCACCCGAGAAGAGATGTCGAGACAACCGACGGAATGAAGCTGACCCTGGTCAACCCTTCCTACATGACGCGACAGGTATCCGAGATCGGTTTCGAGAGGCGTGGAGTCAAGACCCGCCTTACCAGTCTAAGACCCATACGGCCGGCCAACGCGGCCGTTGGTTGGGAAAAGGCAGCCCTTGAAAGCTTCGAGGCCGGTGAAGCCTCCTATTTTGAGCTGGCTCAAGACGAGGAGAGACGCCACATATACCGTTACATGGCACCCCTCGCTCTGGAAGAACCATGCAACGTCTGCCACCTTCCCAGCCACTCAGCCAAGGGGATCCGTGGCGGGCTCAGCATCACTTTTCCGGTGGAGGACCTTGTCAAGAGCCGTATTCACATCATGAGGCTCAATCGCCTGATTTTCGCCTCCATCTGGCTCATCGGGCTGTTCGTCATAGGCGGCCTGGCCCTGGTCATGGAGAAGGTCCTGCTGGGACGGAAAAAGCTGAAAATGTAAAATGATGGTTCAGATAACATCACAACCTATGAACCCGGCCATAAGGAACACAGGCTGAAGGGGCTCATAATAGAGGTGAATGAGGGACAGAGTGATGAGAGGCCAACCTCATCCTTCCTGGATATCGAGGAGATCGAAGGACTATCAGCAGCTCTTGCCTCCATGGTCCGCCTGTCCGAGGAGCGAAGCAAAACAGAAAGTTCCTATATTGAGATCATATATACAACCGAAGATGAACTGGGTTTTGGCGTTTATTTCAGTGAAGGGGAGGAGGGAGGTTTCATCTCAGGGAGAGGCGCTGGAAAACTGACTATTTCCCTGGAACTGGAGCAGATGAACGAGGTGGAAAAGATCGTGGATTACGGATATACGCTTCTCAATATGAAATAAGGGGAAATTAATTCCGGATTCCAGATTCCGGATTCAGGATTGAAAATTTGCTGATCACGGTTCACCCGCCTTCGCGATCAGCTCCGACGTGGCAAGCGGTTCACAGTTCACTATTCACGGTTCACAACTCACGTTACCCTAATGATGAAATCCGGACACGCCGCCCCGCAGTAACCGCACAGGACGCAGAGCGATGGATCCACTAATGCTGCACCTTCCACCATGCTCAGCGCTCCGTCCTTGCACACTTCAATACATGCTCCGCACCCGGTGCAGAAATTCCTCATGATCGTTAAACTGCGCCGGCCCTTTTCCAGCTCATCCCACACTTCACCGGGGGCACTGCCGCTGCTTAAAAGCTCCACGTTGGCCTCGATCTCCGCTTCGGACAGCATTCCCAGGGCAAGTGTGTGCACTCCCTCGAGGGCCATTACCCAGGATAGACTCTCACGGGCGCTGGAGATGAGGTTCCCGCCGGCCAGCGCCTTCATGGCATAGACCCCCTTGCCCGATGAAGCAGCCAGGGCAATAGCCTCAGCCATCTCCCCCGCGCTCCCATCCAGGATCCCCATCCCCGTGCGGTTGATGAGGGGATGTATGACATCCACTTCCGGAACGCCGGCCGCTTCACCGATAACCGATATGTAGTGGGAGGAGATGCCGATGGTCCTGGTCAGACCCTCCTCTTTCATGCGGCACAGCTCATCAAAAACCGAGGCACGCTCGGTGAACGGTTCGGCAACCCTGCCACCGTGAAGGAGCAGAACGTCGAGATGATCTATGCCCATTTCCCCCAGGGCAGTCTCCACCTGTTCCCGGGCTCCGGCGGCGTCGGCAGCGTGGGTCTTGGAAGCGATAAACACATCTCCGGTGTACCCCTGGATGCCTTCCCTGACGTGGGCATAAGTCCCGTAAAGGTGGGCGGTGTCGATCATGTTCACTCCCCGCTCCAGGGCTGAGCGGATTAGTGCTCCTCCCCGGGAAGGGGTCACGTTGGCCTGAAGAGCACCCAGGGGAAGGGTTCCGAAAACCAGAGGGGAAACGTCAAGACCGGTATTTCCAAACTTTACAGTGTCCAGGGGGCTCTCCTTTAGATACGAGGTAAAGATACACACAAACGGGGGTTTGCCTCATTGGTCCGTATCTTCTAACGCAGCCGCAGCCGATATACAAGCCAAATATTATCCAGGTATTAACATAAGTTTGTGGTTTGATGTTTGAGGTTTGAAGTTTCTGATATCTCATCACGAATCATGGTTATTATTACACTTAGCCCTTTTCTGTTCTCTTTGGACATTGGGCTTCTTGACTGTCGTAGCTTTCCTGTCCGCCGTAACTTCAGTGAAGGTGGAAGCATAGTCGGTTGGCGAAGGTGGATGGACCTTGGACCGGCCCGGCACAAACTACGGGCACCCTTGACATTACTTACCATACACGATATATATTCCGGCTTTGTATTGAGTAATGAAGGAAAAGGAAAACCCGTGAAAAACAAGCTTCAAAAGGAAATTGAAAAGCGCCGTACCTTCGGTATCATAAGCCACCCCGATGCAGGCAAGACCACCCTTACTGAGAAGCTCCTTCTCTTCGGCGGGGCGATCCAGATGGCAGGCCAGATCAAGGCGCGCAAGGCATCCCGCCACGCCACCAGCGACTGGATGGCCATCGAACAGGAACGGGGCATTTCCGTTACCAGTTCGGTCATGAAGTTCAATTACCGGGATCGCGAGATTAACCTCCTCGACACGCCTGGCCATCAGGATTTTTCCGAGGATACCTATCGAGTGCTGACTGCCGTCGACAGTGCCGTCATGGTCATCGATAACGCCAAGGGCGTCGAGACCCAAACCCGCAAACTCATGGAGGTGTGCCGGCAGCGCAACACCCCTATTTTGACCTTTATCAACAAATTGGACCGGGAAGGGAAAGAACCTCTGGAGATACTCAACGAAATAGAAGAAACCCTCCAGGTGGAATGCGCGCCCCTGACCTGGCCCATCGGGATGGGTAAATCTTTCAAGGGAACCTACAACCGTTACCGCAAGGAACTGATCCTTTTCACCTCGGGCAAGGATACTCTCTCTGACGACTCGATCACCATAAACCGACTGGACGATCCCCGCCTGGACGAGCTGCTTGGTCACCAGGCCGACAAACTGAGGGAAGACCTGGAACTGCTGGACGGAGCCGCCAACCCTTTCGAACTTGAGCAGTACCTGAAGGGGAATCAGACCCCTGTATTTTTTGGAAGCGCCATTAACAACTTCGGTGTGGGCGAGATGCTCGACACTTTCATCGAGATCGCCCCGAGTCCTGGCGTTCAGGCTGCGACCACAAGGGATGTATCCCCTGGAGAGGAAGCGTTTTCCGGATTCGTCTTCAAGATCCAGGCGAACATGGATAAAGCCCACCGGGACAGGGTGGCCTTTTTGAGGATCTGCTCGGGCAAGTTCACCCGGGGGATGAAAGTCCGCCATCACAGATTGGGAAAGGACATCAACCTGGCAAACGCAACCATCTTCATGGCCCAGGACCGGACCAATGTGGAGGAGGCATACCCTGGGGACATCATAGGGATCCACAACCACGGCACCATTCAGATCGGTGACACCTTTTCGGAGAAGGAACCACTTCAGTTCTCAGGGATACCCAACTTCGCGCCGGAGCACTTTCGGCGGGTAAGGCTTAAGAACCCCCTCAAGGCAAAGCAGCTCCAAAAGGGCCTGCTCCAGCTCTCCGAGGAAGGTGCCGTCCAGGTCTTCAGGCCTCTCCTCAACAGTGACATGATCCTCGGCGCGGTGGGTGTGCTTCAGTTCGAGGTAACCGTCGCGCGTCTTAAGGCGGAATACGGGGTGGACGCTGCTTATGAACCTGTTGATCTCGGAGCTGCCCGCTGGGTGCTGTGTGATAATGAGAAGGTTATGGAAGAGTTTAAGAGGAAAAATCAGGCCCATCTGGCCCTGGACACCGGGGGAAGCCTCACCTTTCTCGAAACCAGCGAATGGATGATGGGACACGCCATCGAAAAAAACCCTGACATCGATTTCGTCAAGACCCGGGAGCACCATCAGTAAGTAGTGCCGTGAAATAGAGTTGAATCTCAGAGCTCAAATCTCAGATCTCAAAGGTTTCCCCCAGATTCAAGCCTTCCCCTGTGAAACCCTGCCTGCCACGGCGAAGCTGAAAGCGAAGACGGGTGTACCCTGTGGTGAAAAACATTGCTTTTGTAGCAACCGTGCCTTCCAACATATTCCAGGCTTTACTCTGCGTAACCCTGCGGTGGCTTTTTATGATTTACTTTGCGGCCCTCCGCGTTAAAGCTTTTACAGTATTTTTTAGGAATGCCACCCGTCTTCGTTCTTCGAACTACACCGCGGCCTGAATGGCTGGATTCCGGGTCCTCGTTTCACCCCCATCTCGGTCCCCCCCTCAGGAAGGCGCCGTTTTCCACATTGACCGTCTCGGGACTGTGGCTGTTTAATCGTTGTTGACCAGAAGGGTTTCGGACCCTCTTCGGCCTGCCGACATCTCCACAGGAACCTTCTTCATTCTCAGGGCAAAGAAGATCACCATCATCGCAATGAGAGCGATAGTGAAGTAACCCTTCATCTCGTACTGAAAGTTAAGGGTCCTGGCTGTCCGTGTATTCAGAAGAGCAGAGGCGATCCATCCGGATATTTTACCATCGGAGGTACGCACACCGGTCCAGCTTCCTTTATTGCCGGTGATGTTAAAACTCTCACCTGACCTGGCCTTGCTGACAACAGGTGCGTTTGAGGAGGGGGCCTGACGCACGTTGACAGTGTCTCTGGCTACAACCGCTTTCTGCCCGCGTTCCACCACAATGTCAGAGGCATCAAAAAAGATCATTCCGATACTGGCAATCATGACGCCCGCCGCCACAACAGCGAGGACCTTACCCCAGAAAGATAGCGTACCGAGGGGAGAGATCACCTTTTCTGATCTCCTCTTCGCATACCGTCCAACGATGGCACCCATGGCCTCGGCACCCCTGGCAATTTCCTGTTTCTGCATAACTGTCATATCACCCATAATTGACTCCTTTCAAAAAGATTGGTTTTGGTATTGATACCGGTAGTAGAGCAAGTGGAATGCCAAAGGAATGATTACGGATTGCGAATTGAGAATTACGAATTAAAACAGCACCTTAGGAAATCCTGGATCCGGAACCCGGAATCCGGATTTGGCTTTTCCGGTGTTCGGGAATCGAACGGGTGTTGGAAAAAGAAACAGGAGTCAGTAGCCAGAATCCAGCAGTCATTAGAGCGAGAAAATCAGGAGCAGAAAAGTTGGAACACGGGAAAGGCAAAATAAAAGAGGCGGGGCATTTCGCCCCGCCTCTCTGGAAACAGCATATGTAAAAGTTCCTATTTCTTGGGCACCTGGACGATCCACACCGTCTCCTCACCCAAAACGGTGCTGCCATCGACGTCACCCGTCATCGTCAGTATCACAATATCACCCCGGGACAGATCCTCACCCAGGGCAGCAGCGATCTCCTGTGTGGAGAACTTCAGGGTCATGTCATCGTACCCGTCGGGCAGATCCCCATCGTCGCCGTTCATATCAGGGTCCGTGCCCATGTCATCATGCCCACAGACATCCTCGTAACTCCACCTCAGGGGCGCGACCCCGTTGAGCCGGACAGAGGCTGGGTCGATCCGGGTGACATCAAAGGTTTCCGAACCGAGGATCGCCACCGGGAGGACACCGTTGCTCTTGAGGTTCAGAGGGTTGATTTCACTTCCGGGCTTGACGTCCACGGGAAGAACCGGCTCCATATAGTCGCCGAACTCAACCCACACATTTTCATCCACCACCTCCACGGCAACCTCATTCTCCGTGATGGAAGTGTAGCCTGCCGGGTCGGTCTCTATTACGGTGTAGGCCCCGGCCGAGACACCAAAAGCGAACATGCCGTCATTTCCTGTAGTCATCTCATCCAGGCCGACCAGGGTCACCACCGCCCCCGGAACCCCGGGTTCACCCACATCCATAATGCTGTCCATATTGAGGTCGTTATATACAACGCCCTCAATAAGATAATCACCCTCGGTCTGAAGAAGCTCCATGTTAAAGGCAAGGGAGGCCGTTTTCTCACCACCTGCCCCCCCGCACCCGGCTATCAGTAAAGCAGCTGTAAAAACAGCCAACACCCCTGATCTGAATTTCATGTTCTACCTCCCTGTTTGCCACATTGAAAGAGTCAGAAACGAGCCTGCACGCAGTAACCTTTTCTCCTGACGTGAAGGCGAAGCTTCCGTTCATTGCAGCAGTTGGTTTATTTGTAATGGTTACTATTGTACCACATTAGGTACAGGAATCACCTTCGGGATCTTTAAAAAAGGTATTACCCGAATTTAACCCCGGATGACGGACCCCGAACAGCTTAATATGAGCAAGTTCCATTCCCGAAATGCCGTTCATTACCTAACTACCTTTAAAGTATGGTTTTTTTAGCCAAAGCCTTGTTTCTGTTGTCGTTTTTATCATTTATGTCTGGAACTGCGATTATACAAAGTGGACAGTAAAGCCCACTATTTGTAAAAATATTTCCCAGAAAAGAAACTCCGATCTACTGGAGGTAGCACGCTGGTTTCTGTCGCTAATTTCTCTCCGCCAGCCCGGCGCAAACGATGCACGTCAGTGCGCCGGGATCAACCTTCAACCTCTTTTCTGCGATACCCTCCCCGCACTTCAGACAATACCCGTAATCCCCTGTCCGGATGCGAACAAGAGCGGCTTCTATCCGCTGCAGCTCCAGGGCAGAACGGTGATTCGTCGCTTTGGCCATGGCCTGCTGCTGCATAGCATCCATCCTGGACAACCTTCCCACCCGCGCCTGGTCCAGTTCGATGGCGCTGGCCGCTTCCAGTTGGCCGTCCTGGCGAGCCAGGAGATCTTTTCGTTTTTTCTCCAGAAGGTTCCTGAAATATTCCAGATCGATTTTGTTAATCAAGAACAGATCTCCCTTCATGGGGGTTTTTCCGCAGGCCGTATTTTAAAATATTCGGGGTGTTAATCGACGTCCACACATCTTACCATGCCGTTACACTTCACGGAAGTTTTACCAGCCCCTGCAAGAAAGGTTATATCCTTGTCCAAATTCGCCATCATCCTGATACTGATATCTGCCATTATCCACGCCTACTGGAACCTGATCAATAAACGATCCATACCGTCCGCCGCTTTTTTTCTGGTCGCCAACAGCGTCGGAGCCTGAATCTTTTTCCCATGGGTTGTTACCTACCCCGGCATTATTTACGCCATGCCAGGCCGCGTCTGGGTTCTTTTGGCAATCACAGGCCTCTTCCAGACTCTTTATTGTATCACTCTTGCAGCAGCATACAGACACGGAGATCTGTTTGTTTCGTACCCTTTGATAAGATCCCTACCTGTAATCTTTGTGCCCCCCGTCACCATACTTCTCGGAAAAGGGGATCTGCTTGGAAGATATTTTATAGCAGGAACGTTTCTGGTTTTGGCAGGAGGAACGCTGATATCAGTGAAGGAAGTATTTCCCCTCAGACGTATTTCTTTTATTAAAGGAACCTTTGCCATGGCCGTTTTGGCTGCCATAGAAACCACCGGTTACTCCATGGTAGATGATAGTGCCCTGCGGATAGTGAGGGCCGATATCGGTCAGGTCTACGGTATTATTCCCATAACTTTTAATTATGCGTTCGTCGAGGCCCTTGCCTGTGCCAGTTGGCTTGGCATCTTCCTCCTTTTTAGAAGCGGAAGTACCAGAATGGCGCAAGTGCCTTTTCGCTGGGCAGCAGGCACTGAAGTACTTATATACCTCACCTACGGGATGGCCCTGCTTCCCCTGGCTTACGCCAGGGACGTGAGCCTCATTGTAGCCTTCCGCCAGGTCAGTATCCTGGCAGCAGCTCTCATGGGTATTGTTTTTCTCAAGGAACCTGTTCACCGTTGGAAGGTCATTGGCCTGGCAACAATGTTCGCCGGTTTGGTCCTCGTGGCCTTGAGTTAAAACTGAACCGTTGCCGATACCATTTTTCTTCCCTGAACCTCCTTCCACAAATTGGTATGACATTATAGTTACCTTCACCTATTTCCTTCCATGCAACAGTTAACTCCCGGGACAGGTAAAAAGGTCTGACAATTATAGTTACTGATACCCCAAGCATCCTGTTATCATCTGGTATACAATATCAGGTATAAACGAACCAGGGGGGTCACAGGAGCTTATCAGCATCGGGGTTTGCGTAGAGGTCTAGCCCGGACTATTCACGAGGTTCTTTTCCGTTCCGGCGGCGTTGCTGAGTCGTTCGCTTGTGCGGAATACTAA
>JARGFZ010000065.1 GCA_029210965.1 bacterium
TCGCTGGACAGTTTTTCCCGGCTGAGGGCCAGCAAGAGAGATTGCCTAAAATCTGGATCATCAAGAGGCGGTTTGCGGACATTCATCCCGTAAAACAACAAAGACAATCTGGTCCTTATCAATATCTGGTAACCCTGACCTCTCAATTCAGCAAGATCAGCAGAACCGGGAATAGGACAACCCTCCAATTTTCCCTTCAGAAAATCCGGAAAGGCTTCGTCTCTGTTTTCAGCTGGGTAAAAATGGAATTGGACCTCGTCCAACTCAGGTGGTCCGGCAAAATATTCCCTGTTGGCTTTTAATATGATTGTACCGTCCTGCCAGGACTCAAAGCGGAAAGGCCCCGTTCCCACCGGATTCCGGCCTAGAGGCTGCTTCGGGTCATCGATCATTTCCTTTGGAACGATCTTTGTGATGGGCATGGCAAGAGCAGAGAGGAAGGGAGCGTAAGGCTCCACCAGGTCCACCGCTACCTGGTTTTCACTCAGGACCTTGATGCCGCTGATATTATCAGCCTTGCCGTCCCGGAACTCCCTGGCACCCTTAATACGGTAAAGAAATTCTCTTGCGGATGTCTTGTTTTCCGGCTTAAACAGGCGGGCCAGGGAGGCTACTACGTCTTCGGCTGAAACCTCTTTGCCGTTGTGGAAACGCACGCCTTTGCGGAGTGTAAAGACATACTGTTTTCCATCCCTGCTGATGGTCCAGCTCCCGGCAAGTCCCGGTACTACTCTGAGGTTGCTGTCAAAGGCCACCAGCCCATCGTAGACCTGTTGTACAATATGGTAGGTGGAGATGAGTTCATCCTTCACCGGGTCAAGGCTGGACGGAACATAGAACAGAGGGAAGCGGAACACACCGCCGGCCAGGGCCGTACCCCCCCAGAATCCAACCAGCAGAAAACTCAAACCAACCAAAAAAAATTTACGCGTAAAAAAACGAGTGAACATGGTCAACCACCTCCGCATCAACTATTTGTGCCATATTCACTTGAGTGGGGTGGTTATGTCAACAAAGGTTTGACCAATTTGAACATGTTTCAGATCTGAACACTTTCGTTGGGAGAAACTTCCGTTCTGTAAACGGAAAACGGGAGGTGAACTGTCCACCTCCCGTTTCCTTCCCCCTAGCTCTCGGCTCAGGAATCTTATGAGAATTAGATCCCTCCACCACCACCAGAAGCCAGTACGATGCTTGCCCAGGTCATGATCGTGAACGCGGTTATCGTCATGGTTACCATTGCTTTTTTCATTTTATCTCCTCCCGAAAGTTAGAGTTTACCTGAAAGTTAAAAATTCAATTGTCCCTGATACCACTCACTAGAGCAAGACCCTTGCCAACTGTTAATATCTTTCCAAGTCACTGAAAATAAAGAGATAATGAGTAGCACCCACGAAACAGGAGGAGGTAAATTGCACACTATCGTGTGCATGTGAGGCAGATTCAGGGCTAAATAGGGAGAATTATTTAACGATTACAGATAGATAAGCCATATGCACACGATAGTGTGCATATGAAATGGGTTGTTCCGACACCATCATCCGTACCTGAGCCCCAGGCCGTGGGCTGCCATCTTTTTGATGAGGGTGTTTCTGTGGATCCCCAGCTCCCTGGCGGCTTCGGACTGGTTCCATCCGGACTTCCTCAGGGCTGACAGGATATACATTTTTTCAAACCTGCCTCTGGCATCCAGAAGACCTTTGGAACTGACCACGATCCCTCCATGGCTGCTGGGCTCTGGAAATACTACCTCGTTAGGCAGATCATGGACATCCAATGCGTTGTTATCCGCGGAGAAAGCAACAAGGCGCTCCAGCAGGTTTTCCATCTCCCGGATGTTCCCTGGCCAATGATATGTTTTGAATACCTCCATGGCCTCGGGTGTGACATCCGATACCTTCCTGTTCAGGCGATAGGCGATCTTCCCGAGGAAGTGCCGGACCAGCAGCGGGATATCACTCCTGCGCTCTCTGAGAGGGGGCAGGTGTACGGGAAGAACGTTGAGCCTGTAATACAAATCCTCCCTGAACTTGTGCTCGCTTATCAGTTCACGTAGATCCTGGTTCGTTGCGGAGATGATCTGGGCATTGACCCTGATGGACTGGCTGCCGCCAACTCGTGTTAATTCGCGCTCCTGAAGGACCCTGAGAAGTTTAGCCTGGAGGTCCTGTCTGAGTGTTGAGATCTCATCCAGAAACATGATCCCATCCTTGGCAAGTTCGAACTTGCCAATCCTTCTCTCATGGGCACCCGTGAACGATCCTTTCTCGTGCCCGAAAAATTCGCTCTCCAGCAGTTCCTGAGGGATAGCGGCACAGTTCACAGACACAAAGGAACCGCTGTTTCTCTGCCCTTTGGAGTGTATGATCCGCGCTATCAGCTCCTTTCCGGTCCCACTCTCGCCCGTTATGAGAACGTTGGAATCCGTTTTGCAGATCTGCTGAACGATACGAAATACTTCCTGCATGCCTCTGGATTTACCGACGATATTGCTGAAACCGCTCAGTTTGACCACTTCAGACCTGAGGTAAATAACCTCTCTCTTGAGTTGTCTTTTCTCCAGCGCTTTCTCCACAACTTTGAGCAATTCCGTTGAATCGAAAGGTTTCGCTATGTAATCAAAAGCGCCGTTTTTTATCGCCTGCACACCCAGGCGCGCACTGTCCGCGGCGGACAGCATGATCACTTCGGGAGGATCCGCCAACTTCATAATGGCGTCCAGAGTAGCCATTCCGCCCATCCCGGGCATCATCACATCCAGGATAATCAGATCTATCTCACTTTCACCCAGTGACTTCATGGCCATTTCACCGTTTTCAGCCATAAGAACGACAAAGAGATCCTCCAGGAGGGTCTCGAGAGATTCCCGCACCGGTGCTTCATCATCAACAACAAGAACTGTCTGGTTCAGAACCATTTTTTCGGTATCCATGATGCAGTCGTCTCCTGTCATATCCTGTCGTTAAAGCTTAACCAATGAGGGGATGCAATATCCTTGCCCCTATTCATTCAAGGGGAAAAAAATATTCTTTCTTTGGTTAATTTCAAGGGATCTCCAGCTTTATGCCCTCTGCAGCGGCTTGCCAGGCTGCCAGATTGCACGACTGGTCTCCTCCGGTACACCTTTGCAGTCCCCAGCCTTTCCCTGCCCGGCACAACCTGCACACTATCGTGTGCACATGTTTCTATCCATGTACACCCTTCAAGGATCACATGCAACCCCTCCCATGGAACCTGCTGAAAATAAAGAGTATTTTACAGCCTTCACCTTGGTACACATATTGAATGAAAAACATGCCACCATTTGATCCAATGAGAAGGTTCACAAGTCCAGGAGGCGATGGGGTTTTAAAGATGAAGAACAGTAAGGAAAAAAAGACTTTGCTCATTGTGGATGACGTTGAACTCTTTATTCAGCTCCAGATATCCCACCTCGGACACAGTCGCTACCATATTCACACCGCCCGCAACGGATCGGACGGATTGCAAATAGCTCGCTCCGTGAAACCTGATCTCATCCTTATGGATCTGTTCATGCCGGACATGGACGGGGACCAGGTCTGCCAAATTCTGAAAGGGGATCCCGAAACAGCCTCCATCCCGGTGGTCCTGGTCAGCTCAGGCACGAGAGGCAGGTCAAGGGATGCATCTGTTTTATCCAATTGCGATGGGCTTATTTTCAAACCAGTAAGAAGAGACCTGCTGCTTTCGGTGGTGGAAAACCTTCTCGGCACCAACCTCAGGGCTTGCGACAGGATCCGGGTGTCGATCGCGGGCACAGCGACCCTGGATGAAAGGGATTACCCCATCACCGTTCACACTCTCAGCAGTAACGGAGTTTTCGTAGAGATTGAACAGCAGCTTATCAGGGGAGACCTGATGGAGCTTTCCTTTCCTTTGCCGGATCAGGAAGGGAAGATCCACATCCGTACAGCAGCCGTGGTCTGGTGTAATTCAATGGAAACGGGCGGCTCTTCCGGTGCTGGAATCTATTTCCTGACTATCGACCAGGCAATGAGGAAGCGGATAAGCAGCTTTGTTGAAACCCGGACAGGAGTCAACTCTGCTCTTTTTGATAAAAATACTTCTTTCGAAAACGGCTCATGGTAGGTGTAGCTCAATCTCAAATCTCATTTTTGACTCATCCGGGAAATGAGTACCTGCAAATGAGCCCTGCTTTCACCAAACCGGTAACTGTCAAATTCTAAAAACTTAATTAACCACAGATGGTACACCCATAGACGCGCTTCGCTTGCTCCCCTCGACACGCTCGGGACAGGCAGGGCAGGCAGGGTTTCACGGAGTTAAATCATGCAATGAAACAAAACCTCAATTTTTTCACCACCCGTTCGTCACTCACTTCAATAATGTGACTCACTAAAGGACACTGAGAACACCCTTCGGTCCCGCCATGGGCTGGACTCAGGGCAGACTGAGGAATCAATCAGTTGATTTCGATATTATTCCCCCTCTCCCCCGGTGGAAGAGGGGTGGGGTGAGGGGGAATTTTCACCCCCACCTCTTATCCTCCCCCCTCAAGGGGGAGGAAGAATAAGGAAGTGGACTATTTAGTAAAAAATATCGCTTTTATAAGTACCGTTGTTAAAACCAGGTACGCATAAACCGGAAAAACCCCATTTTAAATTTTCTTTTTCAGGATCTCGTAGTAGGCCATGATATTTTCCACATAGCGGACAGGCTCGGTCCCTCTCGCATATCCGTACCGTGTCTCATGGTAAAATTCGGGCATCTGCAGAAAAGGCAGGGCCTCAACAAGGGATGACCAGGAATTGTCCTGGCGACCGTGCTGCCTTATTATCTCCTGCGCATCCCTGACGTGTCCATATCCCACGTTGTAGCTTGCCAGAGAAAACAATAACCTGTCCTCTTCGTTGTCGATATCGTCAAACCGCTCATAGAGGCTGGCCAGATATCCCACACCTGCGTCGATACTCTGCTCCGGGTCCATCCGGTTGACGACACCCATCTCAGCAGCTGTCCTCTGTGTCACCTGCATTAGTCCCCTGACTCCGGTGTGGCTTCTGGCGCGCGGGTTGAAATGGGATTCCTGGTAGATCATGGCGGCTATGAGGCGCCAGTCGAACCCATGTTTATCCGCAGCCTCTCTTATCATCTTCCGGTATCGGGGCAGGTCCGTTTCCACCCTCAGGTGAAACGCCTTGAGATCGAATCTGTTCAGACTATTCCCATCGTCATGGTATAGACTGTAGATCTCATTCAAGGTCCCGTCAGTTCTGATCCGGGTGAAAAACCCGTTCATGGTCTCCAGCAATTCCCCGTTACCCTTACGTACAGCCCACGCCAGGGACTGCGGTTCAGACAGGGGAAAAGCGATCCTTATGTCCGGATGATACATCCTGTTGAGAAGTGCAATATTGGAATCGGCCACGGTTATTTCGATCTCTGAATCCGCCACCTGCCTGATCAGCTCATCGGTGGGTACATTCGGAACCAGAACCAGCTCCATGTCCACACCCTCCCCGAGAAGCTCCGCCAGTCGCTCCTGGTAGGAAGTCCCTGCCCTGACGTGGACCGTCTTTCCATTAAGGTCGTCTACACTCTCAATATCGTAATTATCGTGGTGCACGATCACTTCCTGCTGAACGGTGAGGTAAGGATCGGAAAAATCGACCCGCCTTTTCCGGGAAGGAACAACCGTTACTCCCGCCGCGATGAAATCACCTTCACCGTGATCAAGCATGTCAAACATTTCCAGCCATCCGGGGGTGACCACTTCAAGATCGACTTCCAGGTACCTTGCGAACTCGGCAGCGAGATCGTATTCGAATCCGGCGGGTTGTTCCCGGTAAAGATAGTACGTACTACCGTTGTTCTGGGTAATTACAATAATGCTTCCGCGTTCACGAATACGCTCAAGGGAAGTTGGCTTGGAAAGGTGGACCTTCTGGCAGGAAAAGAACAAACCGGTGAGGAAAGTTAAAAACATGAAAAAGAGGAAAGACTTTATAAGACCCCTCAACATCCCTAACTATACCATGGTTAATCGTCCCTTTGCGATGCGCCCTGAGAGGCGGAGTCGGCCCGGACCCAAACAAAGCGGGGACGGAATATTTTCCGCCCCCGCTTTCCTGCAAACAGATAACTGATATCAGTTAACCTTCTGCTGGTACCTTTCCTGATAATATTTCTGGATCTCCTCCAGTTTCTTCTGGTCGAAGCCCTTGATAAACCATTCATGCCTCTCATCACTGAGAATATATTGGTTGATTATCTTCTCGTACACCTCAGGTTTACCGGCCTCCTCCGACAGACGCTTTGCTGCGGGCAGATACTCTGTATAGAAATGTTTGGCCACTTCATACAGACCGTGCCACCAGGCATAGTCCGGACCCGACATGGCGGCTCCGTGCCTTGCCCGGCGTCCTTCGTGGTGCCACAGTTCCCAGTAGATCCAATCGATCTCGTCGTTGAAGTTGCCTGCGGGAATCACACCCTCCTTGTGGAGAAGATCTCTGATCTCCATTGCCGGGATCCCGAACTTGGTGTCGTAAAGTTCCACAAACTCGTCCAGCTGCTTGTAGAAACCGTCTACGAAGCCACCAGCGTGACAGGCCGTGCAGATCTCCTCCATGGCAGCCCGCTTCTTTTGGCTATTTTCCATCTTCTTGGAAACAGGAGCGCGAAGGTTCCAGCTGAGCCGCTTCCCCACATCGTGGGTGACGCCCTCCTTGCCCCCGGCGCTCATGTGGCAAGTGGCGCAGGTGGGAGCATCGAAGTAGTCCACCCCTGCTACCCACTTGGGCTGATCCATGTTCAGCTCATCTTCGAAAGCCCTGTAGAGAATTCCGTGTTTGGATTCTTCGTAAACTTCCTTTTGTGGATGGTCGGGGCCAAGGTGGCACTTGCCGCACACTTCCGGCTTTCTGGCCTGTGACTTGCTGAACCGGTGCCGGGTGTGACAAGCCGAACACGAACCCTTGGAACCATCGGGGTTGATGCGCCCGATACCAGTATTGGGCCAGGTACTCGGATCAAGGGTGCCATCGTTGTTCGTTAGCACTATGGAACCGTGGCACTGGCGGCACCCCACCGCCACAGCCGGCGGACCACCCAGCGTCTGGCCCAGCAGGCCGTCTGCCGAGTTGATGATGTTGCCAGCTTCGGCGTGATGGCTGGCCTCCTGCTCCTCTGTCTCGGCGGCGTGACACCTGCCGCAATCCCTGGGCGAAACGATAATGGCGATGGTGTAGCCGTTGTGGTCCATGGCGTCCTTATCGCCCTTTTCCGCCTTGTGGCACTCGTAGCAGCCCACTCCAGCGTTCCAGTGGTTGCTCTTGTCCCACTGCTTGACGATGCCGAGAGTGCCTTGAGTGTGACATTCAAGACACTCGCCGGTTGCCTCCGAAATTTTGGCCGCCGCCGGACCGGCCGCCAGCAAAGAGCAAACGGCAAATACAAGAATGGCAAGTAATACTTTTTTCATGTGGTTCCCCCTTTTAGTGGGTGATTCCTGGTCACAAAAGCTCCTTTTACCAACCAAATGTTCTTTTTTAATAATAGCAGGTCTCAGGCATGATATTTTTTATCACGGGCGGAAGACTGAAGAATTGATCCAGGTCAAAGAGGAAAGAGGAAACCACGCTTTTTCCTTCCCGTTGAGCAAAAAGCCGATAACGGACTTTTTGCGACCCTGTCCGCGCCCCGAGGAGGGCGCCCGGATCGATGAGCGCCAGCCTGCGTCATCGATCCGTGAGGAAAGGGGAAACGACGCTTTTCCCTTTCCGTTGAGCAAAAAGCCGATAACGGACTTTTTGCGACCCTGTTAACGTTGAGTGTTGAAGTTTGAATTGTGGTGTTTCCGATCTATCGGGTTATATATGCCACAATTCAGGGCCTGATTTCAACCAGTCCCCTGCCCCCCTTCATAAGACTCCCCAGGCGCCATGCTCCCAAGCCCTCACGCCGCGTTTATCCCCTCCTGCGTCCGGCGTCCTGCGACTTAATTTGTTTCCGTTCTCAACGTAAAACGTACCAGCCAGAAGCTTGTAAAAGTTAGGACGCCCCACAGAACGAAACCGGCCGGGAACATGCCAGCATCGCCGAAGGCTCCGATTATCGTGGGAAGGACCCCCGCACCGATGATGAACGCCGGTGGCACTAAGAGGGACACCCCCAGGTTCCGTGCCCGGGGATCTACGATGTCCGACATGATGGTCCAGATGGGGGGGAAGAAAGCTGTGCTGAGCATGGGCTGGACAAAAAGCGCCATTTTGAAGAGGAGCTCGGAACTCACTCCCAGGGTCGCTGTGGCCACCCCGTTAAAGAATACGATCACAGCCAGTACCCTGCCGGCCCCGAATTGGTCCGTCACCCAGCCCACCAGGAACGGCGAAAAGATCGCGGCTATCCGGGACACGGAAAGAAGTGTATTGGCTGTCGTCTGGTCCAGCCCCCTGCCTGCCTGCAGATAGAGGGGAAGCATAGCGTATACACCCACGTTAGCGCCGGCGGCCAGCATGAAGATGAAGAGCAGGAACCAGTATTGCCTTTCCGACAGTATACGCCCGATGTTTTTTAAGGTGGGCGCTTCACCGTAGATCTTCCCGGTGATGGGGCGGGCAAGGTAGATAAACCCCAGGATGAAAATGCCCGCAGCCACCGGGAGAAGTACCATCTTCCACGGATAGTGACGAAGCATGATGTTGGCCAGAATGGGACCGAGGATGAAACACAGGCTCGGGGAGACCTCATGGAAGGAATAGGCCTTGCCGTAATCACGCTGAGCCAGCCCGTGCGTAAGGGTGGGAATGGCCGAAGGAAGGTAGATGCCGGTGGTAAAGCCCAGCAGTACGAGGGAAACACACAGGTAGAGCAGGGAGACCGACATGGAGGCCCCGGCTAGTACAACCCCGCAAGAGATGCATGAGTACCCAATGGTAGCCGGGTGGGAGATCTTCTGTGAGATGAATCCCGAGATCAGGAGACCAATCATGTAACCGATGGTTATGATTAAAAACAGGGATCCGGCTCCCGTGTGGCTGAGCCCCAGGTCCTTTTCGATGGGTACGAGAAGCGGACCCCAGATAAACCGCGCCAGGAAATTGAAAAGGAAAATAACCGTCATGAACAGCAGGGGCGCCAGCCTGTTCCTGAAAGGGACTACCTTCTCACCATCGGTGCCGAGTGCCGCATGTTCGCCCGTCACGGTGCAATCCACCCCACATCCGGAATAGAGTACCGGGTTATTTGACTGGAAAGGTTACCGTACACATCTTTAATTGATCGCATTCCTCGAACTCGCGCGCCGGCAGGAAAAAATTTCGGCCCGGATATACCACCGGGCCGGACAGAGCGATGCTGCGTCATTCCTAGCCCGGACTATTCACGAGGTTCTTTTCCGTTCCGGCGGCGTTGCTGAGTCGTTCGCTTGTGCGGAATACTAAAG
>JARGFZ010000066.1:0-8052 GCA_029210965.1 bacterium
TGGGCGTCAACGACCAGTAGTGGCACTCGTCGCAGTCGAAGCTCGAACCTGTTCCCGTGCTGTCCCACGGCGCCCCCGCGTCGCCCCACACCGCCGGGTTCCCTCCCGGGCTGTGGCACACCGTCGTGGTGCACGTGTCGTCGTCAACAGTGGTGGCTGTCGCGTTGTTGTCGTAGGTAACAAGCGCCGTGTTGAAATTCACGGTCCCGTTCTGGTGGGGATAACCCACAGCGTCCCAGGCGCCGCCCAGGGGCGGCCCGTGGCACGTTTCACATTCCGTGTAGTCGCTGTCGGAACCCGCTCCGGCGGCGATGGCGTCGAAGTGCGCTGTATGGGATCCGCTCGTGGGAGGCAGGCCTTTGTTGCTGTGGCACTGGCCGCAGGGCAGGGTCGTCGTGTAGGCGTTTAAGGGGACATTGCTGGTGTACTGCCACAGCCAGATGTCGCCGCTGCCGGCATGGCAGTTGGTGCTGCACTTGCCGGTGGTCCGGCTATAGCTGTAACCGACGTCCAGGGTCGCCGAGATCGCCCCACGGTCAACGTGGTCGGCCAGGCCGGCATCCGTGGAACCGATGCCCCAGTGGCAGTCGGTGCAAGCGTCGTGGTCCCCGCCCGTGGTGTTTGCGGCGGCATTGAGGGCCACCGATGTGTGTCCGTACGTGAACGACCCCGAATTGCTGCCGCCGTCGTTGGCCGGGGCCTCGTAGCCTCCGATGGAGGCGGCCGAGTCCTTGCCGTGGCAGATGGTGCAGTCGGCCGCGGCGTCCCAAAGCCGGTACAGCTTTGCGCCGTCCACGTGGCAGCCTGTGGTCTCGCCCAGGCAGAAGGACTGGCTGTCGGTGCCGTCGTAGGCCCAGTTGATGGTGGATGTGAAGGCAGCCGCCGGCGTGTCGAATACAGCGTCCATGTGGGTGGCCGAAGGCGTCGCGGTGTGGCAGTTGGCGCAGCGGCCGGCGCTCAGTGTTTCGTCGTGTGGCACGAAGGCCTGGCCGTTGGCGTCGGTGCCGGTCACGGCGTGGAGGCCGCTGGCCGGGGCGAAAGAGTTGCCGCCGATGTACGAACCGCTGTGGCAGTCGGTACACAAAATCGCCCCGGTAAGCCATTCGTCCGTATCCCCTGCAAGGTGGCAGATGTTGACACAGGTGCTGTCGGTGCCGTTGAAGGCTGAGATGCTCGTGCCCAGGACCGGTGAGGTCACCACGCTGTCCAGGGTACTATGTGTGTTGGGAGCGTTGTTGTCGTTGTGACAGTCCACACAATCACCCACACCCGAATCCACGTAGGCGGTGTTGTTGCGATGGACAACGTGCTGTCCCTGGTCGGGAGGCCAGCCCCGCTCGAGGCGAAGACCCGTGGCGCTGTGGCAGTCGGTACAGTTCAGAGCGTTGGGCGAGTCCAGCCAGTCGCCGGCCAAAGCAGCGTCCACCAAGTGGCAGGTGTTGGCACAGCCTCCGGTACCGGCGTACCAGGTCCCCACCTCCGCAGCCATGGTGATGTCATCCACTGTGGGACCGTCGATATGAGTGGGCACCGTAGCGCTGGGACCGCCCTTGTGACCGTGGCAGTCTACGCAGTCGTTGGGAATATAGGTAGCGTTATCAAGGTGCACAGAGTGGCGTCCGGTGGGCGGGCCGGTGATACTGTCAATGGCCGCTGTCACGCCGCCTGCGACAAGGGTGCCTCCGGCGTTGTTATGGCAGTCGACACAGTCAAGGGTCGTTCCCGAGGTCCAGTCCCGTCCGTCCACCACCCCATGGCAGTTGTTTGTACAGGTTCCGGTAGAATCGATGTAGGCACTGACCTGGCTGCCAAAGGAGGCCGACTGGTCCACGTGCCCGACCTGGTCACCGCTATTGGCACCCGTCCCGTGACACGACTCGCAGTTGCTCACGTACACCGTGTTGGCTATGTGAGGGGCGTGCTGACCGGTGAGAGGGGCTGCGTTAACGAGGAGACCATCGTTGGTCCCGTTGTTGTGGCAGGAGGTACAGGTCGTCGTTTGGCCCCACTGGGGGGAAGCGGTGTTGTGGCACCACACGCTGGAACAGGTCTTGGTGGTGGAGTCCCAGGTACCGCTCACCACCACCCCACCGTCAAAAACAACCTCGATCTGCTGGTTGACGTGCCGTGTGCGGTCGTTGATGGTCCAGCCGTCGGCTGGGTTGGTGTCGGTAATGATGTTGTTGTGACACACCGAGCAGTTGTAACGGCCATGCTTGGTGGTGTCGATGTGGCTATTGGCCTTTGTGCTGGAGGCGGAAATACCGCTGCCGGGTGAGTAGATAGCATCACCGGAACCGCCGTTGGCGTAGTCGGGCGCGCCAAAATAGCTCGTGCCGGCCGCGTCAGTCCTGTTGGAACCGTGGCACCCCTCGCAGGAGAGGGTGGTGGAAACGTCATCATCCCAGGCCTGCTCGAGCACCACCGCCGTGTTGTACCGGTCGACTCCCTGGCCGTCACCGTGACAATAGAGGTTCAGGCAGACGTTGGGGGTAGTGGCGTTAATGGAGTAGGAGGGGCTGTACTTGTTGGGCCCTTCGGGCAGGACGTTGGTATTGATCTGGGCGTTGAACACCACGTTGCGGAAGGTTTCCGGGTTGCTGGTTGAAGTGTTGTGGTAGGAGGAATCGGGGCCGTGAATGTGGCAGACCTCGCAGCTGTACCCGTAGCCGGTGGTGCCGGCATGAAGAGCGTGGGGAGTCTTGTCCTCGGCCTTGAAGTGCCCGGAGTCTGCGTAACCGGTGGCAAAGCCGTCGGGACCGGAACCGTAGTTGGCCGACGGCGGCTGCCCGTGGCAGGTGGTACAGGAGTCAGAAGCGCCAAAGGAACCTGTCGTGTTGTCGTGGAAGTGGCACGAGTCGCAGTTGCCTGTGTAGCCAACCCCGCCGGTGTGCGGCGTTGTGTTAGCCGGCGATGTGCTCATGATCGAAGCGATGGGGCCAGGACCAGTGGGGACACCGTGGCAATCAGCGTTGTCACACAGCCAGCCGCTGAAGTTGGTGGTTCCCATGAAAGTGCTGTCGAAGTAGGCGCCGGCGGTACCGTAGTAGAGGGAGCCTGACGGTGAGGCTACCGGCACGGCGTTGCGCACCATGGTGATGTTGCTGCCCACCCCGTAACCGTGGGGATCGTGGCAGTCAAGACAGCCCACCTGGACATTGCTGCCGCCATGGGGAAATTTGTCAGCGTGACAGTTGGAGCTTACGCAGTTGGACAGAAGGGTCTTTTGAGGATCGGACAGACCGGATTTCTGGGTTGTGTCGACGTAAAAGGAGAGTCTGTCGCCGGTGATCGTCCCGTCCGCGTTAAAGTGTGGATCGTTGACATCGTGGCAGGTGGTACACACGATGTTGCTGGTGGCCTGGAAACGGCCGTGACCTCTGCCGTAGAAGTCGCTGCCGGCCCTGTTGGACGGAGGATCATCGAACGTGTGGCAGATCCCGCAGTCGTCCCTCTCCACCCTGGTCCCATCTGATTTTTTAACGGTGATGAGAGAAACGTTGTCCGGTGAGTTGTGAATATCGTGACATCCGGTGGGCGCCCCGTCGGTGCTCAGACAGCCCTGGATAGTCGTGGTGAAGGAGGAGCCCTCCAAAGAAAGGATGCCGGGGGCCGTGTAGCTGTGCTGCTTGCTGTTTGCCAGGAAGATAGGGGTGGGGTAGTTGGTGTCGTGACAGGCGCTGCACATGACGTTCCCGTCGGCGTTGTAGGGGGAAACGAGCGTGCTGCCGTGGGTGTAGAAGGTACTGGCCGCTATCAGTTGGCTGTTGGTGGTCCAGCCCACCGCTGAAGTGTCGATGGCGTGGATGTCAGGGTTTAGCCGGTTTAAACCGCCGTCAACATAGGTGACGTTGGTGTGACAGTCTACACAGTCCAGGGCACCTCCATCGTCAACATCGTTGGATACAAAAAGATCTACCGGGTGCTTTGACAGGGAATAGTCTGAAAAGTGGTTTTTGACCGCAACCTTGTTGGTGCGAATAGTGGAGTCGTCGTGGCAATAGACACAGGGCAGGTGATTGTTGACCTGCCACCCGCCGTTGATGATCTCCACCATCCGGGCATCCTTCTTGATAAGCTGGGTGCCCGTAATAACCATATCTTTGGCGCCGCCCACCGCGTGACAGTCGTAGCAGTTCTCCTCTGCCAGCTTGTGGGCTGCGAAAGCAGGAACCGTTCCCCCCAGAAGAAAAGCGGCCGCACAAAAGAGCATTAATATACGGATGGATACGGATGGGACGAACCTGTCCAACTCCATTAAAAGGCTCCTGAAAGGCTTAAGTTCCATCAATTTTAACGTGAAGGAACCAGATCATGCTTTAACACATCACTTGATGTCTAATACAACTTCCCACAGGAAAAGTTACACCCTCTGAATGCCCATTATTAAAGGGTTTTCCAAAGATAAACGACTATACCTTAAAACCCCAGGTGGAGCAATTTATGTCTATATTTTCGAGCAGGATGCGTGCCAAGGGATATAGCGTATAATATCCTTATATATCAAATACTTAAGACCACACATGTTGGCAAGGCCCTGACTGTGGTGAAGTTATACAACGCTTTATGAGTGATATGGCGTAACTGGTGTCAGGAAGTGGGTGCAAAATCCCCATTCTGACAGTCAAGTATGCACGAAATCAGTGAAAGACTTCAATTGCAGTCATGCCGGTTGCGACGACGTGTCATGGCATAGCAGACATGTGAGGGCATAACTACCAGCGACGCCCCAAAGCGAAGACGGAAGTTCGAAAAACGAAGACGGGTGGCATTCGGTATGGAAAAAACCTCTTGCAAAATGATCCTCGTATTTGCAGACAAAAAAGAGCCCGTCAGGGCTCTTTTTCACACTACTTACAGCGGCTTACGCCACTATCAATTTACTTCCAATTTCAGGTATCTCGTGGCAACTACAACTCGAATCAGTAAATAAAACTGCTACAGGAGTCGCAGTTCCGCGTCTCGGGTTTCTGAATCTGCTACTTCAGCAAGGATGAACGGATGATGAACCGACGACCTTCGGTGCGATATAGCGGCGTTTCATAGTTGGACCTCCTCTTTGAAAGTTAATTCCGAATTCAAGATTCCAAATTCCAAATATATTGTTTAAACACTAAGGTTGATGGACTCGCAAAAAGTCTATCAATGCGCCCCGCGCGGGGCGCCCAAATCAATGACTCGCACTGTAAGTCATTGATTTGTAAGGAAAGGGAAAACGACGCTTTTCCCTTTCCGTGGAGCGAAAAGTCCCGGATTGGACTTTTTGCGACTTTATCAAGGTTACTCACTAACATACCCTAACGTGTCACCGGATTCAACCTTGAGCTAATCGCAAGCGACTTCTACTGCTGTCATCGCTACCCTTACCGAGGGAAGCCATCCTAAAGGAAAAACGGCCAGAGGAGACGTTCTAACAGGAAGGATACCGCTCTTTTCACCAAGGGGCGTTTTGCTACCCAGGATGCTGGCTCAGGTGAGTAAGTGTAGTACTGGTCCACTAACCATGTACCTGGAGCGTTGGTTATAAGCCAGTCATCCCTGAAAGCCCTCAGGCGGTCCGTTCTCCAGTGCTCCGATCCCCAAAGAGCTGTGGCCACGAAGCACGGGCCTCCCCCGCCCCCGCTGCTCTTGGGAGCGGGAAGTACCGGGAGTTGAAACGTCTCCTCGCTGAAATTGAGGTTGTCGTCGACCATCAGTACAGTTACTGAAAACCACGAGAAGGCCGCCGCAGGCTGAGTCATAGTGAAGACAAACTCCCCGTCCCCGGTGGACCGGGCCAGGGCGGGAAGATCACCAAAATTAACCAAAGTCACTGAAACAGAAGCAAAATCAGGCGAGTCTATTGTGGCCCTGACACCGCGGGCTGTGTTGGGCATACCCGCGTGTTTGACCTCCAGACTTAAACGTACTTCGTTGCCAGCGGTGATCCACGCGTCATCATCACCGTCGTCGAAGGTGCCGCCCGCTATCACGAAGGAACCGGCACGGGTGGTGCCTGAGTACCCCATGGTACTGCTGCTGTGGGTGATGATATCGACCGTCATGAGGTAGTCAGCCAGGTCCGCGTCGCTCAGGGGGCCAAACCCGTTGACAATATTGATCCCGGTATCAACTCCCCCATTGTCCTTGTTATTGGGATCAGGTGCGCTGAACACATAGAAATCATCCCGTCCCTGCCTGTAGAAATCGCCCTAGATCCCGGTCACGGGAAAGTCCGGAAAATCGCCAAAGTTAGCCTGATCGTCCAGATCCGTATTGGAATCGGCCTCCTCAAGATCGACCCCCTTATGGCTCGGGTCGTCGTTGGGATAGTTTGCCAGGTCTCCACCGGGGAAAATAACATTTTCATCCACATGAAACAGCAGAACGGCACCCTCGTTATCGTAGTTAAAGCCGCCATCGTAGGTGCCGGTGCCCCCGTTCTGACGGTGTTCAATGAGGAAATACTCACTGGGGTTCCACGGTGTCATGGTATTCCAGGAAGAGGAGGACCAGATCTTGACAACCTGGGGATAGTCCACCGGCTCCGGGTCCTGGGCGCGCCAGATCTGGAAGGCTGTGTCGGCGTGAAGAGCTATGGGCTCGGCCCAGCCCAGATAAGTACGGAACCAGGCCGAGGGAAGGCCGGGGTATTTCCAGGAGGAATTGGCGGCCGTAAAGAGATCGTCGTGGGTCTTCATGCCGTAAAGACCGAAGGACATGAGGTCGTAGTGGCCAAGACCGTAGGAGGCCTGATCGGGGTCATAGAGGTCTGGCAGCCCCAGTATGTGGGCGAACTCGTGGACCAGGGTCCCGAGGGTCTCCTGGTACGTCCCGACGGTCCCCCTGCCATGACTGCCGTCACCGTCCGAGGCATCGGGGTCCCTTTCCGGGACCATGGCCCAGTCGATGACCTTGACCCCGTCGGCCGTCCACTCCTGCCCGGACGGAAAGGACTCGTAGTGGCTGGCCATGTGAAACGACGCTTCGGGCTGGGTGAAATATTAGGCGGCCGGGCCCGCGTGGACGATCACTAAAGCATCCAGCACCCCATCGTCATCGAGGGAACCGGGCACACCGTCCGGGCCGTCGTTGTCGAATTCCGAAAAATCAACCCCTGACACTGTATAGGCATGATCAAGGGCGTCTTCCACCATCCCGCGATGGTCCCACGGATAAGTTCCAAAACCGCTCTGGGAGCTGACATAGTATGAATAGCTCTGGGGCATATCCACAATGACCACGGAACCGACAGCCGCGCTTTCAAGTTCGAGCCTGCCCCCCGATACGACGCGGTAATAATCGGCGAAGCCGGGAGAGTCCGAATAAAGAAAGGCCGGGTAGTTGGCTGCAATGGTTGTGGAAAAAGCCTGGTCGGTGAAAGAAAGCAGGAGAAAAAGAGGCTGTATCGTTTCGGTGGTAGAGATGCCTGGAAGGGGGACAGCTGCCAGAGGTACTATCCCTAAGCTTTCAACTTTTCCCGATGAATTATCACCCTGGTCTTTCGACTTTGACTTGATTATTTTCCTGTTTTTCTTCGGTGCCCTGATGGGTCGATTCAATCTCTCGGAGCGTTTCTCTGGAGGTATGATTACCGTACCCGGATGGGCGGGGGGTGCGGCGTTGGCCAAAGGGGCAAAGTAAAGCATGGGCAAAACCAGCACCAGAGCCTTGAAAACACCCTTAAAACTGTGATCTGAACCGATCATGTCTGCCTAAAGCCTTCCCCCCATTGTTTCAATTTTGTAACAATTATAACCTAATGTGGAAGCTGATACTAGGATCCCGGTTTGTCTTCGCGAGCCCAATTATAGTCAATTTCCATATTCTTCCTCCCCCTGTTGAGGGGGGAGGATCGAGGTGGGGGTGAAAGGAACCTGCCCGCGCGACGCGATCCCGGTTTGTCTTCGCGAACCGTTATCATGTGAAGCGATCTCACAGGGCGGGATTGCCACGCCCTACGACAAGCTCGGGGCTCGCAATGACAACCATGTGGTCTTCGCGAGCCCAATTATAGTCAATTTCCATATTCTTCCTCCCCCTGTTGAGGGGGGAGGATCGAGGTGGGGGTGA
>JARGFZ010000066.1:8150-8913 GCA_029210965.1 bacterium
GAAAGGAACCTGCCCGCGCGACGCGATCCCGGTTTGTCTTCGCGAACCACGTCGGGCGAAGTAAAAAGAGCCCGCAAAGGGCTCTTTTTCCAACCGGCTACGGCGGCATACGCCTCTGTAACAATTTTCAGATTTCGGGGTTCTCCGATCTTAACAGGGGTGAACTGAAGAACTGCCGACCATTTTCGGTGCGATATAGCGCTTTTTCATGATTACACCCTCCAATCCAAAATCCAAGATCCAAATAAGACCTTATTTCTGTCATCGCGAGGCAACTACCTGTGCCGAAGCGATCTCATGTTTACCGGGATTGCTTCACCCAGTTACGGTTCGCAATGACCCCGTTGAACGTTAAACATTGAACTTACTCGGCTATCTCCAATATGTACCCCAGCGTATCGCCGTAATAGACCCTGTCTCGCTCCTCAGCAATGAATGTCGATACAACTCCATCCCTGGGAGCGACTACAGTATAAAGGATATCAGACCTGTCTTCAAGGGTCACAAGCCCCTGGCCCTCTGACACCTCGTCGCCGGGTTTAACCATCCACTCGACGACATCCAGGCGGCCCGGGTCTTCGGAAAGACCGAACAGGAACACCGCGCCCTTAGCCGCATTCACTTCCTCCGGAGTTGGAATGCGGCTAATAACTGTACCTCGCACAGTAACAAGACCAGGTTCATTACCGGCGGTAAAGGTAACCGAGGCATTACCCTTTTCATCGGTTGCTACGCTCGGAGAGCTTACGGTCCCTTCTCCCAC
>JARGFZ010000067.1 GCA_029210965.1 bacterium
TCCAGATCCTCGGTTTCCATAGCGATAATGAAGCGGCAAAGCGCCTGCAAGAGGCAAGACAACAACTCTTTGAATCTGATGATGCATTTCTTTATAAGAATAGGATTTCCCCAGGTACTGACCCCCTGTTTTGGTTTGTCCTGGATAAATTGTCGTCCATAAGATCTTGATCTTATTCTGCGTTCTACGTTCTACATTCTACATTCTGCCCTTCCAGCCACCCCTTCATATCCTGCAGAGCTCGCTCTGCGAGTTTCTGGCGCTTCACATCCTTCTTCAGCTTGAGGTCAGGTAATGGGGGCAGCAGTCCGAACTGGGCGTTTACCGGGGTAAAGGGAGATCCTTCAGTACTGGTGAGTTTTTGAAGAATGGCGCCTGTCATGGTTGTCTCAGGCAGTGGAACCGGTTGATGGTCTTTCAGAAAGGCGGCCACATTGAGACCTGTTATAAGGCCGCTGGCCATCGATTCCACATAGCCCTCTACGCCGGCGATCTGCCCGCAGAAAAATAGCCGTGGGTCACTGAGGAGCCTCTGTGTCCGGTCGAGGAGGGATGGGGCGTCGACATATGTGTTTCGATGGATGGTCCCCAATCTTTCGAAACTGGCTTTCCCGAGGCCGGGGATTGTCCTGAAGATCCTCTCCTGGTCCGGAAAAAGCAGCCGGGTCTGAAACCCTACCATGCTGTAGGAGGTGGCGGCCCTGTTCTCGGGACGCAGCTGGATCACCGCGTGGGGCCGCTTGCCGGTTTTCGGGTTGGTCAGTCCTACAGGCCTCCAGGAACCGTAGGCCAGTGTCCGGTCCCCGCGGGATGCCAGCTCCTCTATGGGCATGCAGGCTTCGAAATAACGTGCATCCTCGAATTCGTGGGGTTTAAGCGGATCCGCTGTCCTCAGGGCCGATACGAGGGCCTGGTACTGATCCTCGTCCAGCGGGCAGTTGACGTAGGCTCCCGAACCGGGGTCCTGGTAGCGGTCCTGGAGGAACACCTCATCCCATGAGATACTGTCGGCTTCGATGGTGGGTGCGATGGCGTCGTAAAAGAAGAGGGATTCAGTGCCCACACTGTTTCTGATTGATTCGGTCAGGGGGTCTGATGTCAGGGGACCTGATGCGATAACGACAATGCCTTCTTTGGGGATAGTCGTTACCTCTTCCCGAATTAACTCGATAAGCGGCGATCCGTTAAGGGCTTCGGTCACCATGTGGGCGAACTCCCGACGGTCTACGCACAGGGATGACCCACCGGGGATCGATGCCTTCTCCGCGATCTCAAGTAGCAGTGATCCGGCAAGGCGGAGTTCCTCCTTCAGGAGACCACTGGCCCGGTCTTGCCTCCGGGATTTCAGGGAATTACTACAAACCAGTTCCGCCAGGTCGTCGGTCCGGTGCGCGGCTGACCTGACCTGGGGCTTCATCTCGAAAAGCTGGACAGGGAAACCTCTGCGGGCGATCTGCCAGGCTGCTTCGCAGCCGGCCAGGCCGCCGCCGACAACCTTAATCAGATTCATCTCCCTGAACCTTATGTCCGCACTCTTTGTCGGCGCAGATCAGAACGTCACCTTTTTTAGTGGAGCGCCGTGTCATCATGGGGAATTCGCAGGCGGGACAGGGGGTCTGAACCGGTTCATCCCAGACGGCGAAATCACATTTCGGATAGGCGGAGCAGCTGAAGAAAGTTTTACCTTTTCGGGTCCTGCGAACCACCATTTGACCGTCGCATCCCTCTCGGGGACAGCCCACGCCGGTTGTAAGCGGTCTGGTTCCTTTGCATTCCGGGTAACTGGAGCACCCCAGGAAAGGCCCTGTGGGGCCTTGCTTTAAATTCATGGGGCTGTCGCACTCGGGGCACTTTTCGGGGCGTTCTTCGCTCTTTGCCAGGTGGAACTTCCCGTCGGATGTACGTTCAAAATCCGAAGTGAAACGGCACTCTGGATAGCCCCCGCAGGCCAGAAATTCTCCGGTACGTCCACTCACTTTAACCATGAGCGATTGTCCGCAATCCGGGCACTTGAGATCAGTTTCGCCCCACGTGAAGTCCTCGTCTTTTTCCTCCACCGATGTAAGATTCGTGGCGAAAAGATCGTAGAACGCCTGTAAGACATCGAGGTAGGTTTTAGCCCCTTCCTCAATAAGATCCAGCTCATCTTCCAGGTGAGCCGTGAACTGGACATCCACCAATCTGGGGAATCTGGAAACGAGGTAGTCGTTTACGCCCATGCCCAGGGAGGTTGGGAAGAACTTTTTCCTGTCCTCCATGATGACATATTTTCTTTTCCTGATCGTATCCAGAATAGCCGCATAGGTGCTAGGCCGCCCTATCCCCTTTTCCTCCATAGTTTTGACCAGGGTGGCTTCCGTATACCGCGGCGGGGGTTGGGTTGTTTTCATTTCGGCATCAACTTCGATCAGCTTCAGGTCCTGTCCCACTGTCATCGGCGGAAGGCTGACCTCTCCGTCATTGTTGTCGTCCCGGCCCTCTTCGTAAAGTGCCGTAAAGCCCGGGAAGAGAACCCTCTGGCCGGACACCGACAGGCCGATAGAGCCAGCCGTTATCTGAACCTTGGTCCGCTCGATCCGCGCGTTTTCCATCTGGGATGCCAGGAAGCGCTTGTAGATGAGTTCGTAAAGCCTGGCCTGGTCCTTTTCAAGGTAGGAGAATACTTCTTCGGGTCTCAGGTCCGGCTGACTCGGTCTGACCGCTTCGTGGGCATCCTGTGCCCCCTTCCGGTTGCGGTACCGGCGGGGAGATTCCGGGACATATTCCTTGCCGAAGCGTTGGGCGATCTGTTCCCTTGCCGATTCCAGGGCCTGGTCGGAGACGCGCACAGAGTCTGTCCGCATATAGGTTATGAGCCCCATGGTGCCCCTGTCACCCAGGGTGATACCTTCGTAAAGCTGCTGGGCTACCATCATGGTTTTCTTGGCAGTAAATCCCAGTTTTCGGGCTGCTTCCTGCTGCAGGGTGCTGGTGATGAATGGGGGGGGAGGGGATTTCTTGCCCTCCTTAACATCCAGGTTGCTGACGATATGGGTCTCTTGCTGGAGTACGGTCCGGATTCTGGTGGCAGTGGCTTCGTCGGCAATGCGGCCGTTTTTCAGGGTTGTTGCCCCATCGTCCATAGAGACAACCCTGGCCTTCACGACGGGGGGCTGACCGGCCTCCAATATGGAGTGAACAAGCCAGTAATCCTCAGGAATAAAGGCCTGGATCTCCCGCTCCCTCTCACACACGAGTCGGAGGGCTACCGATTGAACACGTCCTGCCGAAAGGCCTCTCTGTATCCTTTTCCACAGCACAGGGCTTAGCTTGTACCCGACCAGACGATCAATGGCCCGCCGGGCCTGCTGAGCGTGAAACTTCTGGTCGTCAGGCTTTCCGGGGGCCTCCAGGGCCTTCAGTATCCCGTTTTTGGTTATCTCGTGGAAAAGGACTCTGTAGACCCTGTCATCGGGGAGTTTGAGGTGTTCGCTTATCAGGATGCCAATGGCCTCCCCCTCGCGGTCCGGGTCGGTAGCGAGGAGGACCCGTCCGGCATTCCTGGCGGCTTTGGTTATCTCACTGAGAACCTTTTTCTTGCTTGGGATGACAAGGTTTTTGAGGGTGAACCCCTTTTCGGGGTCCACGGCAAGCTCCTTGGTCGGAAGGTCGATGACGTGACCGTTGGAGGAAAGAACGTCATAACCTTTTCCCAGGATCTTTCCGATTGTTTTTGCCTTGGTAGGTGATTCGACGATTATTAGATCTTTGGCCATAGGTTTTTTCCTTAATTGGAAACAGCAGTGGATCGTAAACAGTAAACGGGAACTCCAGCTTTTCACTTTGCACCGTTCACAGATCGGCGAAGCAACGGGATTTAAGTTTGCTTCTAAACCAGACTATAAGCACCTTTGTCAAGCATTAACCAAAAAGCAGGGTCTAGAATCTTGAAAAAACGGAACGCAGAGCGCAGGACACGGAACGCAGAATAAGGGCCAATACTATTTGCGCAAAGCTAACTACTGAGGACTGATCATCAATAACTGCATTTTCTCTTCATAGCATCGCGTTAAAGTGTTAGATCTTCTCCTGTGTTCCGCGTTCTGCGTCGTGAAGTAGCTACTGTTCACCATTCACTTTTCACTCTTCACCGATCTACCTTATCTCAACGCAAACATCCCTCCCGGATCGCGGATGACCAGTCCTTCCAATTCCAGCTTTGAAAGCTCGGATAGAACCTGGGGAAGCGGCATCCCTGTGACCTTTACCAGGTCCTCAGGAAGGTGTGGCCCGGGTTTAAGGGCCCGAAGCACCGGATCCGCTTGCTGCTGATCACAGCCAGATCCGAAGGCCGTTTCGATCATGTTGTCCAGTCCCAGGACACGGAGGATGTCGTCAGAGTTACACACCGGCGACGCACCGTCCCTCAGGAGAACCACAGGTCCAGCCGAAAGGGGGTCATCAGCCCGTCCTGGTACTGCCATGACCTCCCGCCCCTGATCAAGAGCCCATCGCGCGGTTATGAGGGAGCCGCTGCGCCCCTTGGCCTGGACTACGACCACCGCAAGGGAAAGGCCGCTGATGATCCTGTTGCGGGATGGGAAGTTCCTGGGCAGTGGGGGAGTGCCGGGATCGAACTCGGAAAGGAGAGCGCCGCTGGCGATGATCCGTCTTCGGAGCTCTCCTGCTCCTCTGGGATAATCGATATCAAGCCCACAGCCAAGGACGGCGAGGGTTCTTCCTCCTTTGTCCAGGGCTGCTCTGTGGGCTTCGGTGTCGATCCCTCTCGCAAGCCCGCTGACAACGGTCACCCCGCTGGCGGCAAGGCCCCCTGAAATGATACGGGCCATGTGCCGACCATAGGGTGTCGCATTGCGTGACCCGACGACAGCCACCGAAAGAAGATCCTCTCTGATGATCTCCCCCCTTATGTTCAAGCTGGCGGGAGGGTCTGTTATCTGATCAAGCAGTTCTGGATATCCTGGACCTCCCGAATAAACCCGGCGATCAGCGCTCACCCTTTTCCCCGGTCAGCTTAAAGTCCACGTGCCGTCTGGCGAGGTTGACATCGGCCACTTCCACAGTCACCTGGTCTCCAATGAGGAACACGGTGCCTGTGTTCTCGCCCACGAGCATCAGGCGGTCTTCGTGGAAACTGTAGTAATCATCGTGAAGGGCCGAGAGGTGGACCAACCCTTCGATAAAGAACTCCTCCAGTTCGACGAAAAAGCCGAAAGAGGTCACGGCCGAGACCACACCACGGAAGGTCTGTCCCACCTTGTCCTCCATGAACTTGGTTCTCAGCCATGCCAACAGATCCCTGTGGGCTGCTTCCGCAGTTTTTTCCGTCTCGCTTATGTGCTCACAGAGGGCCGTTATGTCCCTGGGCGAGTAGGGCTGGCTGTAGCCCAGGATGCCCTTGAGGATCCTGTGGACTTCAAGGTCTGCATACCGCCTGATAGGAGAGGTGAAGTGAGCGTAATCGTCAAGTGCCAAAGCGAAGTGTCCCTCCGGGTCCGGAGAGTAGTGAGCCCGCATCATGGAGCGAAGGATGACAGTGTTTAAAAAACGCTCCTTGCCAGTTCCCCTGGCTTTTTCCAGAATATTCCTGAACGGTCCAGATCTGGCGGCCGATACCGGCACTTGGTAGCCCAGAGAGGCGAGGAGTCCGTTGAGTTCCTTTATGCGATCGGCGGTAGGCTGTTCGTGAACACGGTAGATCCCCCCTGCCCCCGACTCCCGGAGCACCTCTCCCACTATTTCGTTAGCCAGGAGCATACACTCCTCCACGAGACGATGGGATGTGTACCTGACAGCTCTGTATATGTTCTCTACATGACCTGTAATGCTCAGAACCACCTCCGGTTCGGGGAGGTCGAAATCGAGGCTTTTGCGAAGCCCTCGTCTTTTCGCCAGGCGTCCATAGGCTTCCTCCAGGAGTTCGAGGCTGCCGAGAACCTTGTTGTGCGTTTCCGGCAAAGGTGAGCCCCCGGTCAGATGGTCTTCTACCTGACGGTAGGTAAGTCTGGCCTGGCTCTTGATGACACTTTCGTAGAGGCTGTGTTGTGTGGGGTTGCCATCCGGGCCGATACGCACCTGGCAGGTGAAGGAGAGCTTGTCTTCCCCGGGCCGGAGGCTGCAAAGGCCGTTGGAAAGGCGTTCCGGAAGCATAGGGATGACCGATTCCGGGAAATAGACCGAGTTCCCCCGGTTGCGGGCCTCCTCATCGATAGCCGAACCGGCTTGAACGTAATGGGAGACGTCGGCGATGGATACGTAAAGTTCGATGGCACCGTCCCCGGCGGCTCTGGCAAATAATGCGTCGTCAAAATCTTTCGCCTTGACCCCGTCGATGGTGATGAAGGGAAAGGATCTTAAGTCCTTTCGTCCGATGATATTTTCCTTCGAGGGTTCCTTGGGCAGATTGGAAGCTTCCCCGCTGACCTTCTTTCCGAAACGGTGGGGAAGCTCCTTGGATCGGATCACCGCAAGGGTCTGGGTCTCCAATGTGTTCGGGTCCCCCAGGACCTGTTTCACCTCGCCCCTGCCCAGACGACCCTTTTCGGGGTATGTCGTTATACGAACCACCACAAGCTGGCCTGTTTTTGCCCCTGAACTCATGCCCGGGGGAATAAGGAAAGCCGGTCCGATCCTGTCATCCTGGGGGTGGGCGGTTCCCAGCCCCTCATCCTCTTCGTAATAAGCGACGAGCTCTTTCCTGGCTCTCTTTATGATCCTGATAACCCTGCCGCTGGCCTTTCTGCCCCTGTGTCCCTGGCGTTCAACCCTGACCACCACCGTATCGCTGTTCATGGCGCCGCCCAACAGGGAGGCCGCGACCCGAACCTCCTCACCGTCTGTTTCGGGTGTTACGTAACCATCGCCTTGCCCCGTGATCTGAACAGATCCGGTTACCAGGTGAACCTTTGATGGCTGGACGAACCGTCCTCCCTTGATGCGGATAAGTTTCCCGCCTGCCACCAGTCTGTTAAGAGTGGCTCTGAGGGAGCGCCGTTCCGGCTGTGGAATATTCAGTTCCTCTCCCAGTTCGGTGACAGTGAGGGGCCGGGCGGCATCCCCGGACAGGAACTTGACGATCTTTCCCTCATCGAAGGAATATTCCTTTTCCCTTTTCTTTTTATTCTTCTCACTTTTTTTTCTGTATATGCTTGACAAGGTTTTCCTCCCTGTTGTAATTAGCTGTGGCTGGCATACTGACAGTCTAGCAAAAGTGATACCAACTTGCCTGCGAGCGCGAAAGTGGCGGAACTGGTAGACGCGCTGGGTTCAGGACCCAGTGGAGGCAACTCTGTGGGGGTTCGACTCCCCCCTTTCGCACCATCCAATAAAAAAGCCCCTTATAGTGGGGCTTTTTTATTGGAGTTCCATGTTCCACATTCCAAATTCCAGGTTGAAATTCGGGAAAGTTTCGTTAGGTAATCCATCAAGTTGTCCGTGCAAGATCATCCGAATCCGGGTAAGAATATATGACATATCAGCCACGGTAGATCAAGAATCCAGATCCTGGTCCGTGGAACCTGGAACCTGGAGCCTGGAACCTCTGCCAATAGGTGGTAATTCCACCCCCTCGGCAGCCAGGATCATTTCGGTTCTCGCGGCATCTTCAAAAAGGAACGCCCTCAGGCCAAACTCCTTCGCTCTGTCAATGTTGCCCTGGTTGTCGTCGAAGAAGGCCAGCTCTTCAGGTAGAAGGGTGAGCCGTTCACACGCCAAACGGAATATCTCCATGTCCTGTTTTGTGTAGCCTTCCTCATAGGAGTTCACCACCGTGTCGAAGGCCGTGAGCAGGTCGTCCCTTTCGTCCAGTTCGTAGAGCCAGTTGCACTGGTCTGTCAGCAGCCCCACGGGTATCTGTCCCCTGATCCTGGTTGTCAGGTCCGGCATTCCCGGGAGAGGTTTGAAGGCTTCCAGTATGGTACCCCTCTCGGCAAACAGGCTCTCGTCAATGCCGGTGGCCTCGGCCAGTTGATCCCAGAATATTGCCTCCGGCACCTCTCCCCTGACATAACCGGTGGTGAATACAACCTCAGTAGCCGTCTGGTAGAACTGTTCTTCGTCCACCCTGTGCTTCCTGGCGATGGCGAAGAGTCCTTCACGGAACCCCTCGGTGTAGTAGACGCCTCCCAGATCGAAGTAAACGGCCTCTATTTTGTAATCCAAATTGTCTCCTCTGGTTAACTGCTGTTTTATAATAGGACTATGCCCAACAGATAGGGGTTTGTACAGTATTTGAGAGGCAAAATCTGATGGACTCGTAAAAAGTCCATCAAAGCGCCCCATATGGGCGCCCAAATCAATGACTGAGTGTGTAAGTCATTGATTTGTAAGGAAAGCGGAAATGACACTTTTCGCTTTCCGAGGAGTAAAAAGCCAGTAATGGACTTTTTGCGACCCTATCAAATTAGAACCTACCCTTCGACTGGTTAATTAGCGCTGATAATTTTTTCCAGACACTAGACATAATGAATTGACCTGTCCAACCTTGAAGCCGTGGGTTATCCTTTGAGGTTGGGAACTTAGAGAACCTTAG
>JARGFZ010000068.1 GCA_029210965.1 bacterium
GCAGGGTGTAAGCAAGGGCTTCCGATGTCGGCAATAGACCAGTTTCCCGTTGACAGGACCGGCCTACTCATAGAAGGCACAGAGAAACCTGGACCTGGAGAAAAGCATGGTTGCTATCAAAGCAATGTTTTTCACCACGGAGTCACGGAGGACGGCGGAGGGAATCTTAGAAGATGGAAATTATTCCGTTATTTCAGACGAATACTTGGAAAACCGGCGGATGAACGGTTTCTGAAAAAGTGGTGAATTTAGTGCAAAGTTAAAAATTGATGGACTCGCAAAAAGTCCATCAAGGCGCCCCGTATGGGCGCCCAAATTAATGACTGCGGGTGTAAGCCATTGATTTGTAAGAAAAGTGAAAATGACACTTTTTACTTTCCGAGGAGCAAAAAGCCAATAATGGACTTTTTGCGACCCTGACAAAATTAGATTCCGGGGTTACTTTTAAATTACTTTGGTGAATAGTCATATACGAATTAATTAGATCCTCTCCGCGTCTTTTCGCGTACTCTGCGTTTCTGGTATTTGACCTGAAAAATGAGGAGTTATGAAAGAAATTTCACGCAGAAACCTCATCCGGATTCTTTTTGGTGCCACCGCCGCCGCGATATTGCCGGTGCGGTGGGCCTACCGCAAGGTCCGGTATCCGGTGAGCAAAACCGAAGCGCGTTTTTATAAAAAGCTGTCGATCCTCCTGGCGGTGGGACTCCTACCCATGGCTCTTGTGGCCACGGCATGCAACGCAAAATCAGTTCAGACGCCGGTAGTGGTGGGCAGATTCTACCCGGCTCATCCCACAGAGCTTAAGACTATGGTCAGATCCTTCCTGGAGGGAGCGGGTGAACAGAAAGTCAAAGGAGAGATCTACGGCCTCATAGCTCCCCATGCAGGCTACGTCTACTCCGGGCCGGCAGCCGGGCACGCCTATAATGAGGTAGAAGGTAAAGAATACGAAGTCGTTGTTGTCATCGCTCCGTCCCACACCTCCACCCTCGCCGGGGTCTCCGTCCTCGATGCGGACGCCTATCGAACCCCGCTGGGAGAAATTTCCATTGACAGGGAGGCTGTCCGTGCCCTCATAGGCCAGTCCGATTTGATCTCCTATGGTCCAGCCCTGTTCGCCAGGGAGCACTCCATGGAGGTCCACCTGCCGTTCCTGCAAACCGCTCTGGCGCCCGGCTTTACGATCGTTCCGGTGGTTATGGGAAGCCCTGACCCCAGGCTCGCAGAAACCTTCGCTGAGATACTGGCCCACCAGTTTCGGGGACGCAATGTGCTTTACGTGGCCAGTTCCGATATGTCCCACTATCTGCCCTACGATCAAGCCAAAGCTAAAGATTCCGGCACTCTCGACATTATCGGAAACGGTGAGATCGAGACCCTGGTCAGCCAGTGCTCCACAAAACAATCGGAATTGTGCGGCCTCGGGCCTGTTCAGGTAATGATGCACCTGGGCAAAAAGATGGGTATCGAAGGAGGAACGATCCTCAAATACGAGAACTCCGGCGACACGGCCGGGGATCGGAACCGTGTGGTGGGTTATGGCTCCATCGCCTTCGTCAACCCCTCCGGGGATCTGTCCTTATTAGACAAGAAATCCCTCCTCACCCTGGCTCGCACGACCCTCACCGCCTATGTCAACGACAAGGAGCGGCCTGAGTTTCTCCCTGGATCCACGGCATTGACAAAGCCTGGCGCAGCCTTTGTCACCCTCAAATCAAGGGGACAGCTCAGGGGGTGTATCGGACAGCTTAGAGCCACCATGCCCCTTTACCGCTCCGTGGTAGAGATGACCGTCTCCTCGTGCAGCCGGGACAGCCGATTCACACCTGTAAAGCCTGAAGAGCTGCCCAACATCAGCCTCGAAATATCGGTTATGTCTCCTTTCATGAAGGTGGGAAGTGTGGATGACATTGAGGTGGGAAGGGACGGGCTGTACCTGACTTACATGGGGCAAAGCGGGGTCCTGCTTCCCCAGGTCCCGGTGGAGCAGGGTTGGGACAAAGACGAATACCTGAAAGGGATCTGCAGGAAGGCGGGGTTACCTGATAAGACGTGGGAGAAGCAGGGAGCTGAGTTGTACCGATTCACAGCACAAGTGTTCAGTGAGTAAAAACAGAATCCAGGAGCCAGAATCCAGAAGTCAGTAGAAGGTCAAAAGCCTTAACGCAGAGCAGCCCCTTATAGGCTGCACCGCAGGGTTTCGCAGAAGGAATCTAAAACTGGGCATAGAAGAGATTATAATTCACCACAGAGGACATTAGAAAAAATGGACAGTTCAGCAGATTCAGTGTTTAAGGCCAAAAGGATCACCAGGGGTTACCGGCAATCTATTAAAGTGCCGCCCAAAAAGCATACATTAAGAGACGTCCCTTAGCTGTTTTCCTTCTGTTAGAACCCGCCTCCGCCTGGCAAGAAAACTAATCCATTTCAGAACTTTGGTTCAAACCGAAAGGCACATCATGGAAGTTCTGCTCAGTTCAACTGCCATAGTGGCTATAGCTGAAATAGGTGACAAGACCCAGATCGCGACTGTTGTGCTCGCAGCCAGGTACAATAATCTTGTCTGGGTTATCGTGGGAACGACACTGGGGATGCTCGTAGCCAACATCCCTGTTGTATACGCCGGAAGATGGATCATGGATCGTCTTCCCCTGAAGTATGCAAGGCTTGGTGCCTTTACGCTGTTCATGATCATGGCAGTGCTCACATTCTCCGGAATACTAGCAAAATAACAACTCCAACATACGCCAATGGTCGAATTAAAGCAGACCGTTCTGTTGTCAAAGCGGAGTGTGAGTGTTAAATAGCGACCAGTTGATAATGATTCTCATTTTCTAAGGAATATTATGGTCGAGCAGCTTTTCATAAAATACCTTTCCGGAAAGGATCTGAAGTTGACATCCCAGAGAAGGCTGATCCTCCAGGCTTTTCTGGAACATGGAGGGCATGTTTCCTCCGAAGAACTGTACGACACCGTTAAAGCAGACACACCCGGCATCGGACAGGCCACTGTATACAGGACTATAAAGCTGCTGGTAGATGCCGGGATCTCCAACGAGGTTTCCTTCGGTGACGGTGTGATTAGATATGAACTTAAAAGGGAAGATGAGCATCACGATCATATAGTTTGTACAAAATGCTCCCGGCAGGTGGAGTTTCACGATCCGGATATCGAAGACCTGCAAGTGAAGCAGGCAAGCAGGCAAGGCTTCACCCTTCAATTCCACAGGATGGTCCTGTACGGGATCTGCAGGGATTGCATATAACCTTTTTTTAATATTTTATTGATAATGGTTTTCAATATCAAGGAGGTCAAGGACCATGAAAAAGCTATTTTTGTTTATCACTGTCAGCGCTTTTCTACTCACCTTCTTCGCCGGTTTCGCCAGTGCGGCGGAGGTTGTTGTTTACTCGGCCAGGAACGAACATCTCATTGAACCGCTTTTTGAGGAATTCACCAAAGAGACAGGGATCAAGACCAAGTTTATCACCGACAAGGCAGGGGCCCTTGTCCAAAGACTCAAAACTGAAGGCGCGAGAACTCCAGCCGATGTCCTGATCACCGTGGATGCCGGAAATCTTTGGTATGCGGCCGACCAGGGGCTCCTCCAGCCTGTAAGTTCAGAAATTCTGGAGACGAACATCCCTGAACACCTCCGGGACCCCCAGGGAAAGTTGTTCTGTCTTTCCATTAGGGCACGGACCATCGTCTACAACACGGATAGGGTGAAACCGGAGGAACTCTTTACTTATGAGGCGCTAGGTGACCCGAAATGGAAGGGACGACTTTTACTTCGTACATCCAAGAAGGTCTACAACCAGTCCCTGGTGGCCATGCTCATCTCCGAGCATGGAGTCGACCATACGGAGAGCATCGTCCGATCCTGGGTCGGCAACCTTGCCGCTGATCCGTTTTCCAACGACACCAAGGTCATGGAAGCCATAGCCGCCGGTCAGGGAGATGCAGGTATTGTTAACAGCTACTATTACGGCCGATTGATTAAAAAGAAACCTGACTTGCCTCTTGCTCTTTTCTGGCCGGGCCAGAGCAGCAGCGGTGTTCATGTAAACGTTTTCGGGGCCGGGATAACGACCTACGCTACTCATAAATACGAGGCATTAAAGTTTCTGGAGTGGCTGACATCTCCGAAGGCGCAGCGTGTTTTTGCCGACTCTAACATGGAATATCCCGTGAACTCCGCAGTCGAACCTCACCTCACCGTTAAATCATGGGGAACCTATAAACAGAGTACCATGAACCTGGCACAGGCCGGAACACTTTAGTCGGCAGCCATCAAACTCATGGACAGGGTTGGATACCGCTAGACAGGGATTTTACTTTCGCCCGCCCGACATCCTTGCCAGAGGGGCCAAAACCGTTGCCTAAAATCGCATCAGCTGCTTTGCGAGGGTTACGTCAGTGGTTCAGCATCTGGTCTATCGTCACGTTAGCAGTGGCAGTCGTTGTATGTGTCCCGCTCCTGATGATCCTGATCACGGCTTTTAAACCTTCAGGTGAAATCATCCATCACATCGCATCGACCCTCCTCTTCCAGCTCCTGAGAAATACCGCGATCCTGGTTGTCGGGGCAGGTGCGTGTTCCCTCGTGCTGGGAGTGAGCCTTGCATGGCTGACGTCAATGTGTGACTTTCCGGGCAGGCGGCTATTCTCCTGGGCTCTTCTGCTTCCCATGGCAGTTCCGGCTTATGTTCTCGCGTTCACCTTTATCGGCCTGTTCGATTACACGGGACCTGTCCAGTCCCTGCTGCGCCAAGCTTCTCTGCCAGGCCTTCCTGACGTGCGTTCGGTATGAGGCGTGATTATCGTTCTATCTCTTGCCCTTTACCCGTATGTGTACCTGCTGGCCCGCAACGCTTTCAAAACACAGGGCATGAGAGCGATGGAAGCAGCCCGTTCCCTCGGCCACGGACCTTTTCAGGGGTTCTTCAAGGTTGCTTTACCCATGGCCAGACCCTGGATCGTTGGCGGCACCATGCTTGTTGTTATGGAAACACTTGCCGATTTTGGAGCAGTCTCTATTTTCAATTTCGACACCTTTACGACTGCTATATACAAGGCATGGTTCGGGTTCTTCTCACTGCCGGCAGCGGCCAAACTTTCCCTGCCTCTCATCTTACTTGCTTTCACGGCACTTACTGTGGAGGGCAGATCAAGAGCCCGGATGGGATACACTGAAATGGGAAGCGGGAGATCTTCGGCCAACACCTTTGCGCTGGGTTCTCCAGGGAAGTACCTGGCCACAGCATACGCATCTATTATCCTGATGCTGGCTTTCCTCGTCCCCGCCGGGCAGCTTATTGTCTGGGCCAGTCGCTCTTTCAGCGTAGAACTGGATTCAAGGTATTTCAGTCTCTTGACGACAACCTTGATGCTCGGCGCCTTATCCTCGATCCTCATTTGTCTTGTGTCTCTCATACTGTCCTATACAGGCACCAGGATCGCCAGCCCGTTTTTTAGAAACATCACCAGGGTATCCACACTGGGCTACGCACTACCCGGAACCGTGCTCGCGGTAGGAATATTCATGGCTGTGGCAGGGTTTGACAACGTGCTTGATCGGATCTGGAGTTACCTGCCTGGAGAATCCCGTGGACCGTTCCTGCAGGGAACCATCCTGGCAATGCTCACAGGGTACATGGTTAGGTTCCTTGCGGTCGGCCACAGCTCCATAGACAGCTCCATGCAGCAAGTGACGCGAAGCCTTCACGAAACGGCCAGGCTGATGGGAATGAAGGGGTTCGACCTCATCAGGAAAGTCTACCTTCCGTTACTCAGAGGCGGAGTATTAACGGCAGCCATGCTGGTATTTGTGGATGTTATGAAAGAGCTGCCCATCACGCTTATGACCAGGTCATTCGGTCTGGGCACACTGGCCACAAAGATATTTGAGCTGACATCCGAGGGAGAGTGGGAAAGAGCCGCCCTTCCAGCCATCACCCTTATCGTTGCGGGACTCATACCGGTCGCCATCCTTACCAGGCTGTCGGATGAAAACGATGATGATAGAAAACCCCTGGAGAAGTAAACCGTGGAAAACATTCTTCAGCTGCAGAAAATAAACAAGAATTTTGGTTCCGCTAAAGTGGTTGACGATGTGAGTCTCACCCTCCGGAAAGGCCAGATCGGGTCCCTTTTGGGACCCAGTGGAAGCGGCAAAACGACCCTGCTCAGGCTGGTCGCGGGTTTCGAAACCGCTGACAGCGGGAAAATGATCCTTCACGGGCAGACCGTTTCCGGAAACGGTTATTTTGTTCCGCCAGAGAAACGGCGTATCGGCATGGTGTTCCAGGACTATGCTCTCTTTCCGCACCTCACGGTCAAGGGAAATGTAGGTTTCGGATTAAGGCACCAGTTTCGGGAAGTGAAAGGGGGGACCATCCGGTCGTTGCTCGAAAAGGTGGGATTGAAACAGTTCGGGGATAATTATCCCCATGAACTGTCAGGGGGACAACAGCAGCGCGTTGCCCTGGCCCGGACACTGGCCATCAAGCCGGAGATCATCCTGCTTGATGAACCGTTCTCAAATCTGGATGTAGCGTTGAGGGGAAATTTATCAAAAGAGGTCCGACGGATCATAAAAGAACAGGGCTTGACGGCTCTCATGGTAACCCACAACCAGCAAGAGGCCTTCGCGATGGCGGATGAGATCGACGTTGTCATGAACGGACAAATGCTGCAGTGGGGCACAGCCCATGAGCTTTATCATAAACCATCAAGCATGGATGTCGGAGCCTTTATAGGTGAGGGAGTCATGGTTGACGGCTTCGTCGTTGAGGGCGTGGGAGTGCGAACGTCCCTGGGAATGATAAAAAAACCCATGATAAAAAGTCCCGGTGAAGGCGATGCGGTCAATGTGCTCATAAGGCCGGAAGATATAGTCCACGACGACAATAGTGAATGTATGGCAACTATCGTACAAAAGGAGTACCGCGGGCCAAATATTCTGTTTACCTTGAAGATCGTTAACGGAGAAAACATACTTTCTCTGCTGCCAAGTCATCATAATCACAACATTGGGGAAAAACTCGGTATCAGGGTCGAAATGGAGGATCTTGTATCCTTTCCCAAAGTTCAACACCGATCCGCAGCATAATTATGATCATATCCCTGTGATCGTTTAGAGTTCCCATACCTTTAATCGCCCTGCACCGGCCCCTCCTTTGAGGGGCTTTTTTATTGGCCTGTTCTGGGCCACAGAAGGCCACATAGCAGTGATGGGCTAAATTGTAATTTTTTTAGTTTAAACTTGGCAGCCCTTATATTTGGGATTATATTCCCAATTATGGAATCCATAGAAAAAGCAATTTCGTCAGCAATATTTAAACTCCTGAAACCTTTGGTCAGGATCCTTCTGCGGAACGGTGCCCCTTTCGGGACCTTCATCGAGATTGCCAAAAGGGTCTACGTTACAGTGGCATCAGAGGAGTTCACCATCGAGGGCAGAAAGGCTTCCGTTTCCCGTGTGTCCGTAATAACGGGTCTGTCCAGGAAAGAGATCAGCCGGGTCAAGGAAACGGCTGGATCTGACGATGACATCTCCGTTCAAAGGTACAACCGGGCCGCCCGGGTTATCAGTGGCTGGATCAGTGATCCGAAATTCCACGATAAGGCTGGAGAGCCAAAGGAGCTTGCCTTAGAAAATGGTGAGATCTCCTTTGCCGAACTTGTTCGTCTTTACAGCGGCGATGTTCCAGTCAGGGCCATCCTGGACGAACTCGTACGTGTCGGGGCAGTTACCCGATCTGGTGACGGGCGGATCAGGCTGCTTGGCCGGGCCTATATTCCACGGACAGGAGAGGTAGACAAGATCGGGATCCTCGGTACCGATGTGGCCGATCTCATGTCTACCATCGATCATAATCTGACTGACCGGAAAGAGGAGCCGATGTTTCAGAGAAAGGTCAGTTACGACAACCTTCCTGTTGAGGTAGTCGGCGAGATCAGAGATCTCTCCGCCAGACATGGTCAGGAACTCCTGGAGCTTCTCAACAGACGCATAGCGGAGCACGACAGGGACATCAACCCCGCGGCAGGCGGTACGGGCAGGCTGAGAGCGGGTGTGGGAGTCTACTATTTCGAGGAAAATGTGGGTAAAGAAAGAGGGGAAGAGTTAAGGGAGGTTGAAGATGAGTAGTCACGTACCCCCGGCAAAGCCGGGGGCTTGAACTGTGAACCGCTCAAAGCGGTTATTAAAACCTCGGGCCGCCTA